>JAWODX010000386.1:0-19599 GCA_046483085.1 Planctomycetota bacterium | reverse complement strand
TGGCCCTGCTGGTTGTCGACGACGGTGTTCAGTTTGACGCCGCGGGCGTGGGCGGCGGGGCACAAGGCAGCGGCGAGCACGGCCACGGTGCCGAGGGCAGGTCGATGCATCGGAGCGGTCTCCACAGAGCGGCGAGAAGTCATCGACGGAGGGCGCGATTGGTCCCTGGCGGGCCGGGTGCGTTTCCCTGGATTATACGCGACACAGGGCGGGATGTCGAACGGTGCCGCACCGCGACGCTGCGTCTGAACACCGCATTGCTATGCCTGGCGCGGTCTGTTGGCAGGCAAGAATGCCTGCCCCACCGACCAGAGAGGGACGCGCCGCGGTGGGGCAGACATTCCTGTCTGCCGGGAGTTGGGCCTGCACCGGTCGTCGCTCAGACGGCCCCGGCCGGTCAGCAGGTGAGGTGGAGGGCGGCGACGGCGTTCTGTTCGCCGGCGAGCTCGTTGTAGATGTCGCAGGCCTCGCGGGTGGTCGCGACCCGCGGTTCGATGCCCTGGTCGGAGAGCGCCCGGCGGACGGGGTCGGGCACTTGCATGCGGCCGCTGGCGCCGGTGCCGATGACGAGGACGTCGGGGCCGAACTCGACGACGTCCGCCAGGTCGGCCATGCAGAGGGAGTGGCCCTGCTTTCGCCACCAGCCGCCGTCGACGCGGTCGGGATAGATGATGACGTCGTCGGTGAAGGTCCGGCCGTCGATGGTGAGCTGCCCGAACCGGTAGTTCTCGATCATCGGGCACCTCCGGGTCAAGGCGTCTCGTGATGGACAAACGCGGGGGAACCTTCTTGAAAGAAGGCTTCCCCCGCACCCCTGCAAGAACTTCTGTGGAAATGCCGTTTCGACCGAGCCGAAACGGCATTTCCTGCCGAGTCAGAGGATCGGCGGAAGACAGACAGGACGCCCACAGGGCGCAGCCCGGCAAGTGATCCTGTTCATCCTGTAAATCCTGTCAGACTCCGTTACTCGTCCTCGCCCTCTTCGCTCTCCTGGCTTTCGGCCTCGCGTCGGAGGAGTTCGGCCCATCGCTGCTCGGCGCGGTCCTGGTGCCAGTCGAGGACGCCCTCGGGGTCGTCCTTGAGGAGGTGTCGGAACCGGCCCTGCTCCTTGAACCAGTCGGCGACGGGGATGGGCTCCTTCGGCTTGTAGTTGATCTTCCACTTCCCGTCCTCGACCTCGTAGATCGGCCAGTAGAGGCTGTCGACGGCGAGGCGGGCGAGCTTGATGGAGTCCTCGGGCTTGAACCGCCAGCCGCGGTGGCAGGGCTGGAGGATGTTGATGAACGCCGGGCCGTCGACCGCCAGGGCCTTCTCGACCTTGCGCATGAAGTCCATGTGGTTCGAGACGGAGGCCTGGGCGACGTAGGGGATGTTGTGGGCGACCATGCAGCGGGTCAGGTCCTTGCGCTCCTGCTGCTTGCCGGGGATGACGGTCCCGGCGGGGCTGGTGTTCGTCGCCGCGCCGCGCGGGGTGGCGCTCGACCGCTGGATGCCGGTGTTCATGTAGGCGTTGTTGTCGTAGCAGATGTAGAGCATGTCGTGGCCGCGCTCCATGGCGCCGGAGAGGGCCTGGAAGCCGATGTCGTAGGTGCCGCCGTCGCCGCCGAAGGCGATGAAGTTCATCTTCTTGTCCCGGGGGAACCGGCCGCGGCGCTTGAGCACCTGGTAGGCGGCCTCGACGCCGGCGATGGTCGACGCGGAGTTCTCGAACGCGCAGTGGACGTAGGGGACCCGCCAGGCGGTGTAGGGATAGATGGTGGTCGAGACCTCCATGCAGCCGGTGGCGAACCCGACGACGGTGTTGGGGCCGGCGACGTGGAGGGTCTGGCGGAGGATGGCCGGTGCGGAGCAGCCGGCGCAGGACCGGTGGCCGGGGGCGAGCAGCTCGCGGTTCGCGGACAACTTCTTCAGGCTTGGCATTGCTGTCTCCTGTCTCTGTTCCCTCTATAGGTCATATGGGGCCTATCGGGCCCATCAGAAGCCGCTATTCTCGGAGCGTGATGTATCGGTAGACGTCGCCGGTCTCGCCGGCGTCCTTGATCTTGGCGAGCTCGCGGAAGATGCCCTCGATCTCGGAGGCGTTGATGTCGCGCCCGCCGAGCCCGTAGACGTAGTTGATGAGGTTCGGGCATCGGCCGTTGAGGAACGAGCGGATTTCGTTGAAGACGGGCCCGCCGCGGAGGCCGAACGAGATCGCCCGGTCCATCACGGCGGCGGCGCCCATGCGTTCGAGGACGCTCGCGATCTCGTCGCCGGGGAAGGGGCGGAAGACGCGGAGCTTGAGCACGCCGGCCTTGAGGCCCTTGTCGCGGGCCTGGTCGGCGGCGACCTTGGCCGTGCCGCAGGTCGAGCCGAGCGCCACGATGGCCAGCTCGGCGTCGTCCAGCCGGTACTCCTCGAAGAACCCGTACTCGCGGCCGGTCAGCTCGCCGTACTCCTCCCCCACGTCGAGGATGACCTGCCGGGCGTTCTCCATGGCCTCGGCCTCCTGCCGCTTGCACTCGAAGTAGTAGTCGGTCAGGTGGAGCGGGCCGATGGAGATGGGGTGCTCGGTGTCGAGCAGGCTGAAGGCCGGGTTGTAGTCGCCGACGAACTCCTGGGCGGCCTCGGGTCCGATGACCTCGACCGACTCCATCGTGTGGCTGAGGATGAAGCCGTCGAGGCAGGACATGACGGGGAGAAGAACGTCCTTGTGCTCGCCGATCCGGAAGGCCTGGATCGTGTTGTCGTAGACCTCCTGGGCGTTCTCGGAGTAGAGCTGGACCCAGCCGGTGTCGCGGCAGCCCATCGAGTCGCTGTGGTCGCAGTGGATGTTGATCGGGCCGCTGAGCGCCCGGTTGACGACCGGCATGACGACGGGGAGGCGGGTGGCGGCGGTGATGTAGCAGATTTCGGCCATGAGGAAGAGGCCTTGGGACGAGGTGGCGGTGACGGTCCGGGCGCCGGCGGCCGCCGATCCGAAACAGGCGCTCTGGGCGCTGTGCTCCGACTCGACCGGTACCAGCTCGGTCGCCACCACGCCGTCGTTCACGTACGACGAGAACGCGTGCATCAGTTCGGTCTGGGGGGTGATGGGGAAGACGGCGGCGACGTCGGGGTTGACGTCTTTCAGGGCCTCGGCGCCCGCGTCGTTCCCGGTCAGTCCGACAAGCTCAGCCATAACACATCTCCTGCAAGAGGAACCGTCTCTGTTCGTCAGGTACAGTCAAAGGGGAACTCGTTCTGTACGGCGGCCGGCTCGGTCTTGGCCCGGAGTTCCGCTTCGAGCTTGTCGAGCGTCGGGCCGCCATTCTCTGCGACCAGCGCCGCAAGGTCGCTCCGGCTGTCCACCCGATGCAGGTCCTGCGACCGGGAGAGATAGACGAGCGCCGGCTTGCCCTGCTCGAGCAGGTTGAGCAGGTTGTTCAACGTCCCCATGCTCGACCCGTCCCACAGGGCGAACCCTTGCTCGGCCTCGTCGCTCATCCGCCGGTCCTTGCGGGTGTAATACTGGAACCCCTTTCGGCTGTTCGTCCCGGGATCCACGTGGACCGTCCTCCAGCGGCCGATGTTGTTCCGGCACCGCCCGCCGGTGCAGAAGACGGTCACTTGGTCGTATCGTTTGCTCGCGAGGTATTCCTGGGCCGCCCGGTCCGCGCCGTTCGCGTCTCCGACGAGGAAGGAGCAGCCCTCCTCGATCAGGCGGTCGAGGCACTCGCGGACCACCTCGTTGAGTCCGCCGAACACCCGGGATCCGCTGAAGAACACTTTCGTCATCGGAGGCTTCTCGTTCGGGTCAGCGTCAGGGCGCGGACCTCGGCCGCGTCGCCCTGCTGATAGAGAGCATTGGTGACCGCGCGGAGCGTCGCGCCCGAGCGGTACAGGTCGTCGACGAGCAGCACCTTCTTCCCGGCGACGTGACGCTCGCTCGCGCGGTACGCGCCGTCGAGCAGGTCCAGCCGCTCCCGGCGGTCGCTCACGTTCTTCAGTTCCGGGGTCTGTTTCTCCTTCGTGACGCAATCGAGGCAGACGGGGACGCCGATGCGTTCGGCGATGCCCTCGGCGATGGCCGGGGGGACCAGGAGGCCGCGCGTCATCTTCGACGGCGGCACGGGCACGAGCAGGTCGGGCGCCAGGTCGAGCGACCGGACGAACCGGGCGGCGGCGGCCACGATGGTCGTCAGCACGGACATGTCGTTTCCGAACTTCAGTCGATAGAGCAATTCGCCCATCTCGCTGCGCGTCGTATCAAACGCCGGCCGTCCGGCGTCGCGGCCGGCCAGGCGGCTGCTGCTCACCGTATGGTCGTCGAGGGCGAAGCCCGTCACCCAGGGCCCCGCGATCTCCTTGGGATCGATGTGCACCATGGCCCTGTCGGCGTGGAGCGCTCAAGCGGATTCGGACTCCTCCTCGCCCCTGAACTCGCTTTCGAGTTTCATCTCGATGGCGTGGCACTTGGGCGGGCACTCGGCGGCGCAGATGCCGCAGCCCTTGCAGTGATCGTAGTCGAACCCGACCATCTTGCCGTCCTCGACCTGGATGGCGGAGTCGGGGCAGAGGATCCAGCAGCGGAGGCAGTGGATGCAGCGCTCTTCGACGTGGACGGGGCGATAGGTGCGCCAGCTCCCCGTCTCGTACTCTTCGCTGTTGCCGGCGTCGACGATCATCCCGCCGATGGGCATCTCTTTCCAGTTCAGCAGCCTGTCACTCATTCCGATTTCACCTCCTCGTGGGCGCGCTCGATGGCCCGGATGTTCCCCTGGACCACCCGCTCGCCGAACTTCTTCAGGAACTTCTTCTTGACGTTCTCCTTGGCGGAGTCGAGCTGGATGCAGCCGGTGGCCTTGATCAGGGCGCCGATCATGGGCGTGTTGGGGATCGGCCGGCCGATCTCGTCGATGGCGATCTTCGTCGCCGGCACGCACATCACGGCCCCCTTCTCGATCCCCAGCTTCGCCCGGACCTCGGCCGGGTCCGACTCCGAGTTCACCACGAACACCGTCTCGTCGGTCACCCCGTCGATCAGCGCCGGCATGCCCAGCAGGGTCTCGTCGAGGATGACCACCACGTCGGGATGCTCGATGGGGCAGTGGAGCCGGACGGCGCCCTCGCTGAGCCGGGTGTAGCCGCGGATCGGGGCGCCCATCCGCTCGGGGCCGTACTCGGGGAACCCCTGGCTGGACTTGCCCTCCTTCATGGCCACCTGGGCGACGAGCTGGGCCGCCGTCTTGGCCCCCTGGCCGCCGCGGCCGTGCCACCTGATCTCCGTCATCTCTTTTGCCATCGTCAAACACTCCTGCCAGGTCACGTCACGTAGTGAACGGAACAAGCGAACGCCGGAACCCGAGCCGCCACTCCGGGGTCGTCGTGCGCTCCCTTCTCTATGCCTCCAATTTCCTGTGTTTCCTTCCCCGCCTACGACGCCACGCCGCGCAGACGCACCAGGTCCGCCGCCAGGTGCGACATCGTCGGATACCGCTTCTGGGGCACCTTGGCCAGCGCCTTGAGCACGACCCGGTCGACCTCGGCGGGGACCGACGGGTCCATCCGCGAGGGGGGGACCGGCTCGGCTCGGAGATGCAGGTTCATCACCTCTTGCTTCGTGTTGGCGGTGAACGGTCGCTGCCCGGCGTACGTCTCGTACAGGGAGACGCCGAACGCGTAGATGTCCGTCTGGACGTTGAACCGGTTGTACCGGATCAGCTCCGGGGCCAGGTAGCTCGACCGGCCGGTCCGAGTCTCCGTCGGCCTCAACCGGTCCGACTTGTGGATGGCCACGCCGAAATCGATCAGCTTCACCGTCCCCTGGCGATCGAACATCATGTTCTTCGGGCACACGTCTCGATGGATTATGCCTTTTTCATGGACATATGCAAGCCCGTTTGCCGCCGCGATGAGGATTTCCAACCGCCGGGCCAGGATTGCCTCCCGCCGCGCCCGAAGATGCTCCGCCAGCGAACCGCCCGGCAGATACTCCATGATGATGAAATAGTTTCCCTTCTCCTTCCCCGCCTCCTGCGTCTCCACCACGTTCGGATGGCTCAGCGCCTTCGCCCGCTCGCCCTCCCACGGCTTGCCCAGCTTGACCGACAGCTTCTCGGCGATCCGGTTCCCGTGCGGAGTGAGCACCTTGGCCGCCACCTTCTCCCCGCCGGGCCGCCGCGCCAGGTAGACCGTCGACATGGGGCCCTCGGCGATCTCCCGGAGGAGCCTGCAGCCCGCGATCCGTTTCAGCTCGCCCCGCTCGCCGATCCGCGGGCCGAACAGCCGCTCTAACAGTCCCACGTTACGTCCCGACAAGTTTGTGGAGAAATCGCGCCTCCGCCACAAATTATACCGGGGAGGGCGGGAATCGCAAGCCGGGCCGGGCCGGGCCCCGTCGGCCCGCCCGCCGGAAGCCACCCACAGGGCTTGTAGGGCTTACAGGACGCGCCTCGGGGCGACACGGGCCGGCCGAGCGGGCTACCTCTTGGTCTTCTGCAGGTAGTTGGCGGCGCGGCTGATGTTATTGGTGTCGGCGGCGAGGAAGAGTTTGTCACCGGACCGGATCTCGCGCATGCCGCGCGGAATGATGAACTCCTCCGACTCCTCGCGGTAGATGCCGGCGATCACGCACGCCTTCGGGAACGCCTCGTCCTGGGCGATCTCGGCGATGGTCTTCCCGTGTACGACCGACTTCTCGGGGACGACGGCGATGGTGATCGACGCCTTGCCGCCGCCCAGGCTGGCCACCTGCCGCAACTGCGGCTGCTCGATCTCCAGCGCGAGCTGGTTCACGAACAACTCGACGATGTGGAGCACCTTCGTCACCCCGGCGCTCTCGTACGCCGCCTCGTACTTGGGATCGCGCATCCGGGCCATGATGCGCGGGACGCCGAAGTGGCGGGCGAGAACGGCGAACGCCAGGTTGTCCGCGTCGCTCGGCATGACGGCCACCGCGATCTCCGCGTGGTCCATCCCCGCCTCCTCCAGCACCTCGATGTCCGTCGCGTTCCCCAGCCGGACCAGCGCCCCGGTCCGCGCCGACAACGTCTCGCACACCGCACGGTCTTTCTCGACCACCACCACGTCGTGGCGCTGCGCGACCAGGATGCGGGTCAGCGACTGGCCCACGGCGCCGCCGCCTGCGATCACAATGTACATCGCCTCACTCCCTTCGGGGGCGCGGTCACCGCAGCTTCAGCAGGGCGAGGGCGACCGCCGCGAACGCGGCCGACAGGATCCACAGCCGCACCGTCACCTTGTTCTCGCTCACCCCGCGGTGCAGCCAGGCCGAGTGGAACGGCGCCCGGAAAAAGATGCGCCGGCCCAGCAGCTTCAGACCGATGTAGTCCTGGATGAACGCCGAGCCGCTCTCGATCATGAACACACCGCCCGCGATGATAAACACGAACTCCTGCCGAATCAACACGGCGGCCGCGCCGAGCATCGCACCCAGGCCCAGCGCCCCCGTGTCGCCCATCATCACCGTCGCCGGGAACGCGTTGAACCAGAGGAATCCGACCACGGCCCCCGCCCCCGCGCAGCAGAGCACCGCCAGCTCGCCCGCGCCCGGGAGATGATGGTTCAGCACCTCCCCGCATTCGTCGGCGTAGGGGAAGAACTGGAGGTAGGCGGCCAGGTCCACCCGGCCGATCACGTAGGCGAACACCGCGAGGACGAGGAAGACGAGGACCGAGGGGACGCTCGCCAGCCCGTCCATCCCGTCGGTCAGGTTCACCGCGTTCGTCGCCAGCACCATGAAGAAGACGACGACCAGGGCGTTGGCGGCGCCGAGGTACAGGCCGTACTTGTCGCCGGGGAAGTACAGGGCGCCGCGCACGTGCTCCGACGCGATGGGCGACAGCCCGTCGAGCAGCAGCGCCGCCGCCAGCGCCAGCCCCAGCCCCGCCTGCGCCGCGTACTTCACCCCGCGCGACAGGCCGCGGTCGCTCCCGCCGCCACGCAGCTTCGATACGTCGTCCGCCAGGCCCAGCAGCCCGCCGACCAGCCCCGCACCGAGCGCGATGGGCACAAACCCGACGCGCGGGTCGCACCACAGCAGCGCCGACAGGATGATCGCCGGCAGCACCACCAGCCCGCCCATCGTGGGGACCGACGCCTTGCGGCCCGCGTCCAGCTCGCTGTAGTGCCGCGTCTGCTCGCTCAGCCCGTGCCGTCGCATGAGCCGGATGAACCACGGCATGACCAGGTAGAGGAAGGCGAACCCGGTGGCTGCCGCGCAGAGGGCGCGGAACGTCTGCGACTTGAACAGCCGCAGGAACCGGAGCGGCCCCTCCGCCTGATGGAACCATTCGTAGAACAGGTAGAACATGGTCCGCCCCCTGTCTCGCCCGGGCGTTCAGCCCCCGGGCTCGAGCCATCCGTTCTTCAGGTGGAAGTAGCGTTTTCTCAGCCGTTCGGCCGACGGGAACGGCCGGCCCTTCTCGATCAGCGCCGCCAGCTCGAGCACCCGGTCGCGGAAGACCGACTGCGTCGACGTCCCCTCCGCCAGCAGGTCCAGCCCGCGGACCACCCCGGCCGCCTCGTCGGCGAACTCCGGCCGGCGCGAGCCCATCTCGAGCAGGGCGACCGCCGCCTGGTGCCGCACCAGCCACGGCCCCTCGCTCGCCAGCTCGACCAGCCCGTCGAACCCCGCCCGGCTCACCGCCAGCGCCCCCAGCGCCTCGGCCACCCCGGCCTTCACCTCCATGTTCCGCTCGACCGCCAGCCGCCCCAGGAGGTCACCCTCCAGCTCCTCCGACGGGCCCGCCACCCGGGCCAGGGCGCGCGCCGCCTCGGCACGCGTCTCCCAGTACGGATCGAGCAGCGCCAGGCGGAGCGGGCCGACACACCGGGCACGGCCGAGCGGGACGGTCGGGATCAGCTCGGCGCAGTTCCGCCGGATGATCGGCGCCTCCGACCCGTCCCGCAGCTTCTCGATCAGCACGCCGTACAGCTCCTCGCAGCGGGTGCGGGCGATGATCTTCAGCGCGCAGTTACGGACCAGCCAGGCGTCGCTTTCGAGGAACCCCCGGATGCGCTCGGCCGTCCCGTTGTCCGCCTCGGTGACCGAGCGGAGCATGCGCGCCGCCTCGGCCTGCTCGGCCCGGTGCCGCCGCGCGTGCAGCAGCGCCCGGATGTTCCGTCGGATCAGGCTCATTCCCCTGTGCCCGCGTCGAACTCTTTCGCGAACCGGATGCGTTCGAGGATCGGCGGATGGCTGAACAGGAAGATCTTCGCCAGCTTGTTCGGGTTCACGTCGGCCAGGTTCAGCGCCGCCAGCTTCTTCATCGCGGTCAGGAACGCCTCCCGGTCGCCCGTCGCCCGCAGCGCGTACGCGTCGCTCTGCCGCTCGCGGCGCCGGCTGTACCATTTCTCGAACGGGAGGACGAGGAGCTGGACGCCCGCCAGCACCGCGATCAGCAGCGGCATCGTCTCCGGATTGGCCACCCGGTTCATCGAGCGGCCGACCGGCTCGATGCCCAGCTCGACCGACGCCCAGTGCAGCACCAGGCTGCCCACGTACAGGCTGACGACGATCAGCCCGCTGAACACCGCGAACCCCTTCGCCAGGTGGTCGTGCACGATGTGCCCCAGCTCGTGGGCGAAGACGACCGCAACCTCCGGCTCGGTGAACCGCGACAGCAGGGTGTCGCCCAGCACCACCCGCCGGCTCGAACCCATCCCCACCACCGCCGCGTTCGCCTTCTTCGTCTCGCGCGACAGATCGATCCGGTAGGCGCCCTCCAGCTCGAGGCCCGCCCCTTCGGCCAGCCGGGCGAGCCGGGATTCGAGCCGCCGGTTGTCGACCCGCCGGAGCTTGTAGAAGAGCGGGACGAGGATCTGCGGCGCGAACCGGGCGAGCACGTAGGCGAAGAAGATCCAGACGGCGGCCGCGGGCAGCCACCAGCGCGCCGGCCACGCCCGCAGCGTGGCGTAGATGACCAGGGCCAGCGGCGCCGCCACTACGAACGAGAGCACCCATTTCTTCAGCCGCCGCCTCGCCCACCGCCCGAACGTCTGCGTCGACAGCCCGAACTGCCGCTCCAGCACGTGCTCCCGGTAAAAGGTCAGCGGCAGGGTGACCACCAGGTAGGCGAGCGAGAACCCCGCGAAATAGAAGAACACCCAGGTGAAATAGCCGCGCGGCCCCGCGATCTCCAGCGCCTCGCCGCTGATGAGCTCGGACCCCCCGAGGATCAGCGCAACGATGAACAGGCAGCCCACGACCAGGTGCCCGAGGAAGAGCGCATACCGGCGCCGCGCGTACCGGCGGACCTCCTCCATCGGCCGTGTCACGCCAGCCGGGCTGTCGTCTTGCTGGTTCTCGGGCATCGGGGGGCTCAACGAGCCGCCGCGGCGCTCGGCGGTTCTGTGGCCTATGCACGCTGGTTCGACGGAAGCCGCCAACATCCTAGCGCCCGGCCCCGCACCCCCGCAAGCTTTATTTGCCGCGCGCTGTCCGTTGTGATTCCATTCAGACCGTCTTCCTGTCCGGCCCTGCGCCGCCCGCCGAACACGCGTCGTGTGTGCGCGGGATGGATTTCACGAGGAGAGGGGCGGCGGCTCAGTCGTCCACGGGCTCGATCGTCTCAGTGCCCTTGATTGATAACGTGGGCATATCCGGGTTCCCGTGCGCTCCCTCGGGCAGGATCGGCGTGATCTCGGCGGACAGTCGGGTCTCCCGACTCACCTTGCGAACCCAGCCCGTATCGGCGTCGAGCTCGAAGATCCCGGTCTGCTTGCCCGTCGCCTTGTACTTGATCTCGAAATCATCGCCCATGGGTACGGGGATGGGGTTGGGCGTGATCTCGGCCTTCATCTCCAGGCGGACGACGCCGTCCCCGCGCTCCTTGAGCTCGAACGTGCGGTCCAGCTTCATCGGGAGTGTGTGGCGGACGGCGACCTTGTTTTTCCAGCCATCGCCGACGTCGACGGGGCGCTTCGGGTAGACGGCGAGGAGCTGCTCGATCATGTTGGTCGCGGCCTTGCTGCCGAACTGCTGCTTCAGACGCCGGACGAACGCATCCCGCTTTGGCCCGGCCTCAATCTCTTTCGACGCCTTCTCGATCAGCTCGTCGATCCCCCGCAGCTCCTCCACCCGGCCGAGCTCGGTCACGTCTGCTTCGCAGGTTTGGCCGACGCCCGCCGCCAGCCAATGGGCGCCGGGCGGGACCTCGGCCGGGACATCCGCCGAGTCGTATTCGATGTCCTGCCCTCCCGACTTGATGTTCATCTCGCCCCGCGTGTAGGTGATGCCGATGGTCATCGTCCCGGTCTCCCGGTCCACCGCTTTCACCTTGAACCGGCACGTGAGCCCGATTCCGGTTTCCGCTTTCTCGGGCCCGGCCAGGTTGGGATGCTCCTCCATGGTGATGTGGAACACCGTGTGCGCCCTGAACCGAAGCACCTGCCCCTCGCGCAGGCGCAGCCGGAGCGACACGCCCTCGCCTTCTCCCGGATGAGGTCCCGCGAACGCCGGACCGACCGCGAGAACCGCCCCCAGGAACAACAAGACGCCGCCCGTCGTTCGTCTCATCAGAATCCCCCTTCCCTCCACCGCCCTGCGCAAACAGCCAGAGGGCTCGCCGCCCGTTATACGCGGCCGATTCAGTCGGCGGAAGGTTCGGCCAGCCCCAGCCGCTCGTACTGCTCGGGCGGGGCGTCGGTCGCCTTCATCAGCCGGACGATGTGCTCGATCATCTGCTGGCGGACCGCGTCGTCCTCGATCGCGGTCTCCTGCTTCGGGTCGGACTCGGTGTCGAAGAGCAGCGCGCCGTACTGGGTCGGGTCGGCGCCCCACTTCCTCCGGGTCGGCACCTTGAGGACGGGCGAGCCCTTGGTGAAGGGGAAGCCGGGATGCAGCTCGGCGCCGCGGAGGTCGTCGAGGTCGAAGAAGCCGCGCATGTGCGTCGGCATGACGGTGTAGTTGAAGAGCGGCTGGTTCGCCTCGTCGGCCGGCGGGTGCATGTAGACGTACCGCCCGTCGGTCACGTTCACGTGTCCGCCGTGGATGCCGAAGAGGCCCGCCTCGCGGACCGGCTTGTCGGACGCCACCGTCTCGGCGAGCGGGACGCCCTGCATGTCGGGCGTCGGGTCGAGGCCGAACGCGTCGAGCAGGGTCGGCGCGAGATCGATCTTCTGGACGAGGCTCCGGCGCCGCTCGCCGCGGACCTTGCTGCGCGGGTCCCAGACGAAGAGCGGGGTGCGGGCGATCTCGTCGAAGAACGGCATCGAGCATTTCGCCCACCAGCCGTGCTCGCCGAGCAGGAACCCGTGGTCGGTGGTGACGACGAGCATCGTGTCGTCCCACAGGTCGAGCTCGTCGAACGCGTCGAGCACGGTGCCGAGCGAGTCGTCGCAGAAGCTGATGAGGGCGGCGTTGAGGAAGCGGTAGTGTTCGGTCATCTCGGCGTCGCTCGGCTCGGTGGCGCGGTAGCGGGGCCAGTCGCTCCGGATCTTCGAGAAATCGTGGTCGTAGAGCTCCTTGAACCGGTCGGGCACGAAGTAGGGCTCGTGCGGGTCGAACGTCTCGACCTGGAGCAGCCAGTTCGCGTGCTCGTGGTTCGTGTGGAGGAACTCGACGCCGCCGGCGAACGTGCGCGCCTGCGGCCAGTCGGCCTCGTCCGGCATGTACGCCCGGTTGACCCAGTCCTGGTGCGCGGAGGGCCCGCGGTCGGGGTTCGGCTCGGGGAAGCCGGGATCGTTCAGGTCGGCCTTCCAGTAGTCGCCCTCCTGCCCGCGGTTGAAATGCCAGGTCGAGTAGCGGTTGTGATAGGTGGCCCCGCCGTCCTCCCAGTAGTGGTAGCCGTCGCTGACCAGGTGGGTGTGCACGCCGTTCTTCTTGAGGATCTCGGGCATGGAGTCGTCGAACGGCTCGATCGGCCCCCAGCTCCGGTGGAGGAAGTTGTACCGGCCGGTATGCAGCTCGCGCCGCATGGGGATGGTCGGCGACGAGCCGATGTACGACGTGTCAAACGTCGCCGCCTTCTCCGCCAGCCGGCTGAAGTTGGGCGCGTGCACCCAGTCGCAGCCGTACGGCGGCAGCATGTGTCGGTTCAGCGAATCATACACGACCAGCACTGCTCTCATGAGTCCCTCTCCTTCGCCCTATTCCGGTTGACCCCGATGGAATCAGAGAAACCGAGACAAGGGAAAACGGGAAATCGGAAAACACCATTTCCGGCTGCCCGAAGGGCAGGAAATGAGTTCCTTTTGCCCTTTTTCCACTTTCCCACTTTTCCTTCCTTTCCTCCGGGCATTCGACTGCGCCCACACGAAACATAGTTGACCGCCGCCCGCGCGTCAAGTAAGGTCGGCCCGGCCGGGCTTTCAGGAGACGCCGATGACCCCTCGCCAATGCTGGCTGGCGGCGATGCACGGCCAGCCGCACGACCGCGTGCCCCTCATCCTCCCGAGCTGCGAGTTTGCATCGCGCGACGAGATCGACCGGCTCGAGAACCCGCGGCACCGCGCCCTCGCCGAGCGCGCGTTCGAACACACCGTGTTCGGGGTCCCGGTCCCCGTGCAGGGCAACCGGCATCTGATGACCCCGCCGGGCCGGTTCCACGAGGAGCGCGAGGAGCTGCCCGACGGACGCATCCGCATCACGGGCACCATCGACACCCCGCGGGGCGACCTGCGATACGTCAACGAGCGCGACCCGGTCTCGCAGACCGGCTGGCACGCCGAGTACCCGGTGAAGGACCGGTCGGACATCGAGAAGATCGCGTCGGTCCCCTGGGAGCCGCCCGGCCGGGCCCGCGGCCCCGAGGTCGACGACCTGCCCGCCGGGCCCGCCGACGTGGTCGCGCGGACGAAGGCCGACGCGTTCCGCCGGCGCGGCGTGCTCGAGGTCCGCGTCTCCTCCCCGTTCGTCTGCGTCGCCGGCATGATGAAGTACGAGATGTTCCTCGAGCTCTGCGCGACCGACCTGCCGCTCATCGAGGAGCTGACCGAGATGTGCCGCCAGCGGGTGCTCGACTGCCTCGGCGCCGCGCTCCGCACCCCGGGCGTCGACCGCGTCTGGATGGGCGGCAGCGAATGGCTCACCCCGCCGATGGCCTCGCCGCGCCTCTACGACGCGCTCGTCCAGGAGCAGGAGCGGAGCATCATCGACCACGTCCACGGGCACAGCGCCGCCGCCGTCCACATCCACTGCCACGGCCGGGTGCGCGACGCCCTGCCGAGAATGATCCAGCGCGGCGGCGACTACACCGAGCCGGTCGAGCCGCCGCCCGACGGCGACATCACGATGGCCGAGGCGAAGGAGCAGGCCGACGGCCGGGTCACCCTCGGCGGCAACATCGAGGCACGCGTCCTCGCCAACGAGAGCCAGGCCGAGGTCGAGGCCGCCGTCCGAGCCGCGTTCGACGGCGGCAGGGACCGCTTCCTCTTGCGGCCGACCGAAAAGCCGTCGCGGCTCGACGAACAGGAGTTCTGCAACTACCTGCGCATGCTCGACGTGTGGGACGACCTCTCGCCGCTCTGATCCCACCTTTCGCCCGCGTGGCCGCCCTGCTATAATCCGCCGAAACGGAGGTCCGCCAGCGTGCTGACGATCGTGGTTCCCATCAAGCAGGTCCCCGAAACCGGCAAGGCCCGCATGGACGAAGAGACGGGGACGATCCGCCGCGAAGGCGTCGAAAACATCGTGAACCCGCTCGACCTCTACGGCGTCGAGGCCGCGCTCCGGACCCGGGAGACGGCCGGCGCCGAGGTCACGGCGCTCTCGATGGGTCCCCCCGGCGCCGAGACGGCGCTCCGCGAGGTCATCGCGATGGGCTGCGACGGAGCCGCGCTCGTCTCGGGCCGCGAGTTCGCCGGCAGCGACACCTGGGCCACCGCGTACGCGCTCGCACGAGCGATCCGGATGCTCGGCGCGTTTGACCTCGTCATCTGCGGCGAACGCGCGACCGACGGCGACACCGGCCAGGTCGGCCCTGCGCTTGCCGCGTTCCTCGGCGTCCCGCCCGTCACCTACGTCAGCCGGATCGACGTCGCCGACGGCCGCGTCCGCGCGCGCCGGCTCGTCGAACGCGGCTACGAGGTCGTCTCGTGCCCGCTCCCCTGCGTCGTCACCGTCGTCAAGGAGATCGCCGACCCGCGCCTGCCGACGCTGCGCGGCAAGCGGGCCGCCCGCTCGGCCGAGATCCCCGTGCTCGGCGCCGACGACCTCGGCGCCGACCGGTCGAAGGTCGGTTCGGCCGGCTCGCCGACCCGTGTCGTCAAGATCGCGCGTCCGAAGGTCACCCGCGACGGCGAACGCGTCGTCGTCCAGAAGGAAGAGGACCTCGGTCCGGCGGTCGAGCGGATCGCGCGGTTCGTCGGCGAACACGCCGTGCTCAGTGATCACGGGGAACGATGACCGACGAAGTCTGGATACTTGCGGAACAGACCGACGGGGCGCTGGACGCGGTCTCGCTCGAACTGTGCGGCTGGGGGCGCGGGCTCGCCGACGCGCTCGGCGTGCCGCTCGCCGCCGTCGCGCTCGCCGAACGATTGTCCGACGCCGAGCTCGGTCGCCTGGTCCGGCGCGGCGCCGACCGCGTCTACTGCGCCGAGCACCCCGCGCTCGCCCGGTTCCTGCCCGAGCCGTTCCAGCGCGTGCTCGTCGACCTGGTCGGGCGCGGGCGGCCCCAGATCGTGCTGGCCGCGGCGACGACGACCGGCCGGACGATCATGCCCTACGTGGCGGCGAAGCTCGAAGTCGGGCTGACCGCCGACTGCACCGAGCTGTCGATCGAGCCGGACACGGGCGCGCTGCTGCAGACCCGGCCGGCGATCGGCGGGAACATCCTGGCGACGATCAAGTCGGACGGGCGCCGCCCCCAGATGGCGACCGTCCGGCCGCACTCCGCCCCGCCGCCGGCCGAACAGCCCGCCCACCCCGGCGAGATCGTCCGGATCACCCCGACCGACGACCAGGTCGCCTCCCGGATCGTGCTCGAAGATGTGCTCGCCGACGCGGGCGAAACGGTCAACCTGAAGGACGCCGACGTCGTCGTGTCCGCCGGCCGAGGCGTCGGCAAGGAGGAGAACGTCGCGCTGGTCGGCGAGCTGGCCGGCGCGCTGGGCGCGGCGCTCGGCGCGTCGCGCGAGGTCGTCGACCGCGGCTGGCTCCCCTACCCGCACCAGGTCGGCCTGAGCGGCAAGACGATCCGGCCGCGGCTCTATGTCGCCGTCGGCATCTCCGGCGCGATCCAGCACCTCGCGGGGATGCAGACGGCCGAGCACATCGTCGCGATCTGTGACGACCCCGACGCGCCGATCTTCCAGGTCGCGGACCTCGGCGTCGTCGGCGACCTCTTCCAGATCGTCCCGGCGCTCATCGAACGGATACGCGGAGAAACCGAACTGTGAGCACCGCCTACGCGAAGGTGACCGCCGGGGTCGTCGACGAGCTGCGCCGCATCGTGGGTGCGAGCTACGTGATCGCGGACGACCCGGAGAAGCTCGAGCCGTTCTCGCACGACGAGACGGCGGAGGCGAGGTACACGGCCATGCCCGAGGCCGTGGTGCGGCCGGCGTCGACCGACGAGGTCGCGGCCGTGATGAAACTCGCCAGCCGCGAGCGGATCCCCGTCACCCCGCGCGGAGCCGGCAGCGGCCTCTCCTGCGGCGCCGTCCCTGTCTTCGGCGGGGTCGTCCTCTCGCTCGACCGGATGAATCGCATCCTCGACGTCGACGAGAAAAACATGACCGTCACCGTCGAGCCGGGGGTCGTGACGAGCGAGATCGACAAGCGGGTGAACGAGGCGGGGCTCTTCTTCGCCGGCTATCCGATGAGCCTGGAGACGTGCTTCATCGGCGGGAACGTCGCCGAGAACGCCGGCGGCGGCAAGGCCGTCAAGTACGGCGTCACCGGCCGGTACGTGCTCGGGCTCGAGGCCGTCCTGCCGAGCGGCGAGGTCCTCGCTCTCGGCGGCAAGCGGGTCAAGGACGTGACCGGCTACGACCTGATCCACCTGCTCGTCGGCTCCGAGGGCACGCTCGCCGTGTTCACGAAGGTCATCCTCAAGCTGCTCCCGATGCCGCAGGCGAGCGTCAGCCTGCTCGTCCTCTTCCACACCGTGCAGGACGCCATCGACGCCGTCCCGGCCGTGATGACCGAGACCGGTATCATCCCGACCGCCGTCGAGTTCATGGACGAGCTGTCGTTCCGGGCCTCGTGCGAGTACCTCAACGAGAGCCTCTCGACCGAAGCCGCCGGCGCCATGCTGCTCATCGAGATCGACGGGAGTGACGCCGGCCAGGTCGAGCGCGACTACGATGCCGTCGGCCAGCTCTGTCTCGACCGCGGCGCGATCGAGGTCTACGTCGCCGACAATCACACGACCCGCGAGCGGATCTGGCGCATTCGCCGCAACGTCGCCGAGGCGTTCAAGGTCGTCAGCCCGGTCCAGTCGCTCGAAGACATCGTCGTGCCGACCTCGTCGATCCCCGACCTGATGCCCGAACTCGCGCGGATCAGCGAGCGGCACGGCGTCGCGATCCCGTCCTACGGGCACGCCGGCGACGGCAACCTGCACGCGACGCCCGTCAAGCCGCCGGCGATGCCGCAGGCCGACTGGGACGAACTCCTCCCGCACCTGCTCACCGAGCTCTACCGGGCCGTCGGCCGGCTCGGCGGGACGATCAGCGGCGAGCACGGTATCGGTTCGAAGCGCCGCGCCTTCCTCCCGCTCGTGCTCGACGAGACGACCCTCGAACTCATGCGGCGCATCAAGCACGCGTTCGACCCGAACGGGATCCTCAACCCCGGCAAGATCATCTGACGGAGAGACCCGTGGCTGCACACAGACCGGTCAGGCTGGCCATCGGCGGGGACGTGTCGCTGGCCGGCCGGGCCGCGGACGAGATCGCGGCCCGCGGCGGCGCGTGGCTGTTGGCGGAGCTGGCTCCCCGGCTCGACCGCGCCGACCTGATGACGTTCAACTGGGAGAGCCCGGTGCTCCCGGCCGGGCGGGAGCCGCCGGAGAAGGGCCTGGTCGTCCCGGAGGACCGGGTCGCCGGCGTCGTCGATCCGCTGCCGCCCGTGGCCGTGACCGTCGCGAACAACCACGTGTTCGACGCCGGGGCCGAGGGGGTCGCCGCGACCGCGCGCACGCTCGACGAGCTCGGCGTTGCGCACGTCGGCGCCGGGGCGACCGAGGCCGAGGCGGCCGCCCTGCGGACGGTCACGGTCCGCGGCGTGCGCGTCGGATTTCTCGGCCGGGCCGAGGACTGCCCGCAGCTCGCCGACGTGGGCTTCCCCGGGCCGGCGATGATCGCCTACCCGCGGATCGTCGAGGATGTGCGGGACGCGGCCGCGCAGTGCGACGCCCTCGTCGTACATTTGCACCACGGCGTCGAGTTCGTCGACTGGCCGGCCCCGCACTTCGTCGCCCTCTGCCGGGAGCTGATCGACGCCGGTGCGGCCGTGGTCGTCGGCGGCCACCCGCACGTCCCCCAGGGGCACGAGTCCCACGGGGCCGGGCACGTCTTCTACTGCCTCGGCAACCTGGCCTTCGAGATCACGGACGGCGGCTACCAGAACGCGGGCAGCCCGTGGACGACGCGCTCGGCCGTGGCACTCGTCCCGCTGGACGCCGCCGGCGCCGGCGAGCCGGAGTTCGTCCCGTACCACATCGAGCCGGCCGGCCGGCCCGCCCCGGCGATCGGTCCGGAGGCGCGCGAAATCCTCGAACATCTCGACGCGGTCTCGGCTGACCTCGCCGATGACGACGCAATACAGCACCACTGGCGCGACACGGCCCGCCGCTACCTGGGCATCTACATCAACTGGGCGCGCGGCACGCTCGACGAGAACGACTGGGCGACCGATGACACGCTCTGCTTCTTCCGCCGCCTCCCCATGAACGAGAGCCGGGCCTTCGTCCAGGAGCTCTTCGCCGATGCCGACTGGCCGCGCCGGCTCAGCCGCCCGCCCTGGACCTGACCGTTGCCCCCAGCACGACACACCGCCTCCCGCTGCGGGCCGGATTCTGTTTGACATCGGGAGGTGCGGGGGGGTAGGATGTTTGAATAGTCAAACTTTCGCGGGGTGAGACCGTGGCCGACCCGGACCCGCTCAGCGCGGCCCTGGAAGACTACCTGGAGGCGATCGCCGAGCTGACGGGGCAGGACGGCGGGGCGCGCGTGGGCGACATCGCCCGGGCGCTCTCGGTGCACAAGTCGACGGTGACCGCCGCGCTGAAGAGCCTGGCCGAGAAGAAGCTCGTCCACTACGCGCCCTACGAGCGGGCGCGGCTGACCCGGCGCGGCCGGCGGATCGCGCGCGAGGTCCGGCGCCGGCACCGGCTGATCCGCCGGTTCCTCATCGACGTCCTCTGCCTCGACGAGGACGCCGCCGACGAGAACGCCTGCCGAATGGAACACGTGGTCGACGCGGACGTGCTGCGCCGCCTGGCCGCCCTGGGCGCGGTCATCGCCGACGGGCCGCCGGCCGGCGCACCCTGGTGCGACACCCTCCGCGCGAAAATGACCGACAGACCGGACTCGTAGGGCCCGACGAGGAGCCACATGGCAAGCTACGTCATCGGAGTGGTCGGCAACCCGAACTGCGGCAAGACCACCCTCTTCAACGGCCTGACCGGCGCCCGGCAGCGCGTCGGCAACTGGCCCGGCGTGACCGTC
>JAWODX010000350.1:0-7987 GCA_046483085.1 Planctomycetota bacterium | reverse complement strand
GACCGAGGCGTTCACCGGCGAGAGCCTCTTCGGGCGCAAGGTCGGGCTCCAGGGGCTCGGGGTCATCGGCCAGGAGTTCGTCCGGCTGCTCGGGCCGTTCGGCTGCGACGTCTCCGCCTACTCGCCCCACTGCCCCGACGAGGTCTTCGAGCGGCTCGGCGTGCGGCGCCAGGCCGACCTCGCGGCGCTGTACGCCGAGAACGACGTGATCTCGATCCACGCCTCGAACACCCCCGAGAACCGCCACATCGTGAACGCCGAGATCCTCGCAGGGATGAAGGACGGCGCGGTGCTCGTCAACACCGCACGCGGGGCGATCATCGACACCGGGGCGCTGATCGAGAAGCTGAAAGAGCGGACGGTCTGGGCGGCGCTCGACGTCTACGAGCAGGAACCGTTGCCGGAGGACTCGCCCCTGCGCGGGATGCGGAACGCGCTCCTCTTGCCGCACCAGGGCGGCCCGACGCCCGACTGGCGCCCAAGGATGGGCGAGCACGCGCTCGAGAACCTGACACGCTACGTCGCCGGCGAAGAGGTCACCGACATCGTCACCCTCCGCAAGTACGACCTGATCACCTGACCGAGGTGAACAGCTTCGAGGGCGTCGAGAGCCCGTACCGATTCCATCGGCGGGACTATGACGCGCATCGCGGCGACTATTCCTTGCGGAACCGGACCTGCATCCCCGAGTGGAGCATCTGCACCCCGCCGGACGCGAAGCGGCAGATCGAAGGGCCCGGGCAAACAGAAGCGGAGTTCACCTCTGAGGCATTTGCCATGTCCAGTGTGATCAAGCTGGCGTGACTGTAGCCGGCCTCCATGAGGCCGGAGAAGGGCCGAGGTCATGGACCTCGGCTACAATTTGTGATCGCAGCAGGGGACATCGCAAATGCCTCACCTCTCGTCCGGACTTGACGGGCGAGCAATCGGATAGTATGATACGATCATAGAATCATAGTCCCCGGGAGGGAGCGGCCGATGGTGAAAATCAGCGCGACGGAGCTGGCACGGAACCTCAGCGCGGTCCTGGACCGGCTCGAACGCGGGTCCGAGGAGATGGTCATCGTTCGCAACAACCGCGTGGTCGGCAAGTTGCTGCCCGGCGCGGCGACGATGACCGCGATGGAAGCGTTCGCGGACCTGCCGGGGGCCATCTCGGACGAAGAGGGCGAGGCGTGGCTCGCGCACTGCCGCGGCGCCGACCGGCCCCTCCGCGAGGAGGTCGGCGACCCGTGGGAGTGATCGTCGACACGTCGATCTGGGTGGATGTCGAGCGGGGGCGGTTGGCGCATACCGCCCTGGCTGACCTGCTCGGCGACGAGCCCGTTTACCTCGCTCCGCCGGTCATCGCGGAACTCGAGTACGGTGTCAACCGGGCGCGCACGGCCGCGCAGCGGAACAAGCGAGCCGCCGCGTTGGCAAAGATCCGCCGGAAGCCCTGCCTGATTATCGATCGCGAGACCGGCGACCTGTTCGGGAAGCTCGCCGCCGACCTCGACCGCGAGGGACGACCGTCGAAGCACCGGGTGAACGACCTCTGGCTCGCCGCGCTCGCGATCCAGCACCGGTTCCGCCTGCTGACCGCCAACCCCACCGACTTCCGGGACGTGCCTGGCCTCACGCTGGTCGCGCCGCCTGGCGGCTGACACTCCGGCCCGACCGCGGCGCGAGTTTGTCAAGACGCGTTCTGTCCGGGAGACATGCCTGGCATATTTGCCCTCGCCATTTACCTCGAGGCGCCGTGTCGATGGTGCGGTTCGTGCTTCCCGCCCGGGCTACCGGTAGTCCCGGGCGGGCGCTTCGCCGGTGAGGACACGGAGGGCGCCCTCGGCGAGCGCCTCCATCTCGAATGTCCCGGCCACGACGTGGACCGGCGCGAGGAAGCGGACGCGCCGGCGGAGCCGCCGGACCAGCGACCGACAACGGGCCGCCCCGCCGGTGATCGCGATCGCGTCGACCTCCCCCGCCAGCACCGCCGCACACGCCCCGACCTCCTTCGCGACCTGGTACGCCATCGCGCCGAGCACGGTCCGCGCCGCCTCGTCGCCGTCCACGGCGCGCCTCGCCACTTCGCGCAGGTCATTCGTCCCGAGGTACGCGACCACGCCGCCCTCGCCGGTGATCTTGGCCAGCAGCTCGGCCTTGCGCGTCTTGTACGCCAGTCGGACGAGGTCGGCCGCGGGCAGCCCACCGCTCCGTTCGACCGCGAACGGGCCGTCGCCGTCGAGCGCGTTGTTGACGTCGACCGCCACCCCGCGCCGATGGGCGGCGACCGACGTCCCGCCCCCCAGGTGGACCACGATCAGGTTCGCCTCCTCGTATCGCCTGCCGAGTTTCTTCGCGACGCGGCGGGCGACGGCCTTCTGGTTCAGGGCGTGCCAGATGCTGCGCCGCTCGATCTCCGGAATGCCGGAGTATCGCGCCTCGGGGCACAGCTCGTCGACGACGACGGGGTCGACGATGAAGGCGGGGGCGTCGGCCTGGTCGGCAATGCGGGCACCGATGATCGCGCTCAGGTTGCTGGCGTGCACGCCGTAGCGCCCGGTGCGGAGATCGTCGAGCATCTTCGGGCCGACCCGGTAGGTCCCCGAGGGGAGCGGGGCGAGCAGTCCCCCCCGGCAGGAGACGGCGTCGAGGTCCGCCGGCGTCGTGCCCGACCGGTCCAGCACGTCGAGCACGGCCGCCTCGCGCATGGGCGCCTGGTCGACGAGCCGGCGGAACGCGTTCAGGTCTTCGACCGGATGACGGGCCGTCTGTTCGGTCACGGCGCGCCGGGCGCGGAAGAGGGCGACCTTGGTCGAGGTCGACCCGGTGTTGACGACGAGGATGAGCGGGGAGGGCGGGCTCGCCACGGTCAGTCCCCGATGATGGCGCAGGCGAGGGCGATGCTGAGGAATTTCATGCGGGCGGTGTCGGCCCGGCCGGGGACGACGACCGGCGCGGTCGCGCCCCAGATGATGCTCGCGCCTTCCAGCCCGGCGAAACAGGTGAGCGACTTGTAGATCGCGTTGGCGGTCTCGATCTCCGGGGCGACCACGATGTCGGCGTTCCCGGCGACCGGACCGGCCAGCCCCTTGGATCGGGCCACCTCCGGCGAGACCGCGTCGTCGAGCGCCAGCGGGCCCTGGACGACGACCTCGCCGATCAGGCCCGACTCGCTCATCCGCTCGATCAACTTCGCGTCGAGGGTGGCGGGCATCGAGGCCACGTTCACGTGCTCGATGGCCGCGAGCATCGCCACCTTCGGCCGCTTCACCCCCAGCCGGTGGAGCACGTCGGCCGCGTTCTTGATGATCTCGATCTTCTGCGACAGGTTCGGCCGGATGTTCACCCCGGCGTCGGTGACCACCACGCACTTCCCGCTCGGCGGCGCGTCGAACAGCGCCACGTGGCTCAGCATCCGCTCGCCGCGCAGCCCCGACTGATGGTCCAGCACGGCGCGGATCACGCTCTTCGTGGGCACGTGGCCTTTCATGAGGACGCGGGCGCGGCCCTCGCGGACGGTCGCCGTCGCCCGGAGCGCGGTCTGGCTCTGCTCGGGCACGTCCTGGAACTCGAACCCGTCGAGCGGGATGCCGAGGGTCTGGGCGCAGGTGATGATGGCCTGCTTGCGGCCGACGGCGAGCGGCTTGATCATCCCGGCGTCGGCGGCGCTCCGCAGCGACTCGAGCGACTCGGCGTCCTCGGGGCCGGCGCAGGCGAGCGGAACCGGCCGGTGGCGCTCCTGCACCAGCTTGACCAGGTCCTCGACCTTTTCGATGCAGATCACGATTCTTCCCCCGCGCTCACCGCCACCCGCCCGCTGCGGGCGCACTCGATGATCCCGAACGGAATGAGCATGCGGATCAGGGCGGTCACCCTCTCCTCCGTGCCCGTCATCTCGATGGTCATGGTGTCGAGCTTCATCGCCGAGACCTTCGCCCCCATCACTTCGAGGATCTGCATCAGTTGCGGGAGGTCCTCGGGCTTCGTGTTCACCTTGGCCAGCATGAGCTCGCGGTCGATGAACCCGCTCCGGTCCAGGTCTTCCACCTCGATCACGTCCTCCAGCCGGGCGGTCTCCTCGGCGATCGCCTCGAGCTGGTCCATCTCGCCCTCGATCTCGATGGTGAGGCGGGAGACGTTCTCCTCCTCGGACTCGTTGACGGCGAGGCTGTGGATGTTGATGTTTCGATCGCCGAAGGATTTGGCGATCCTGGCCAGGACCCCCGGCCGGTTCGCGACAAGGCACGAAATCATGTGCCGCATGAGATCACCCCTTCTCTGTCCGGATCTGCGTCGAATTCGGCCCCCTTATCCTACGCGCGGCCCCCGGCGCCGTCAATGGGGTCCGGCCGGTTCGGGCGGGAGAAATCGCGCGGCTCAGTCGTCCGCCTGGTCGGGAGAGAGGAACTGCTTGAGCAGGTCCTCGGGGGGCTCGGCATCGGTCTGGTGGGGGAGCGGGGCCCGGATGAACTCGAGGCTCAGTCCCCAGGCCTCGACGGTCTGACGAAGGAGCACATTGGACTCGCTGACATAGGCCTTGACCGAGCCGACCTGGCGGGGGAACTCGACCACGAACACCTTGTACCACGCTCCGCCGATCCGCACGGTCTTCTTGCCCGTGACCATTGCGTACGCGGTCGACATCTGGAACGAGAGCGGGTCGATCATGCGGAACCGCCAGGTCTGGCCCACGCGGAGGCCGCCGATCGCGCCGATCGGCATGAAATTGTGGGCCAGGATGTCCTCCCGGTTGATGGGGATCGACTTGTCGAAATGCTTCGGCCGCTCGAAATGCTCGTTGTTCAGCGCCGCACTGATGTGGAGCGAGCCCTCCTCGACCACGCCGCGGGCCGTCGTCTGGAGCTGCCGCGAGCGCGTCCGGATGTAGAACGAGCGGAGCGTGTCCTGGGGCGAGATCTCCAGCTCGGACTGGAGGGTGAACTTCGGGATCATGGTGGCCACGAGCCGCCGGGCGGGGCTGGTGGACGCGAACTGGCTGTGCCGCCGGAAGTCGATCACCGTCCGGGTCGACACCTCGCACGTCCCGTCGGCTTTCAGGATGTACGCGGTATCCGTCGCCCCGATCAACTTCTGGCTCGGCGTCCCGTCATAGATCAGCATCTGCGACGAGGGATGCAGGCGGGCGTACGCCCGCAGCGAGCCGTACCCGCTGTACGGCTGGGCGAACGCATAGGGGATGACCTCCCGGCGCACGAAGAAGCCCATCATGATCGCCCAGAATATGATGATCGAGTAGACGACCGCTTTCTTCATAGGGGCGCCTCCCGCGCTCGATCCTCCGTCATTCTACGGCGCCTCCCGGCGTGTGTCAACGCGAGGTGAGGTGCCCGGCGCGGGCCGGGCCGTGGCCGGGCGCATTGCGGCCCCGGGGCGAACGGGGTAAGATAGGCGGCGATGGAAAACCCGACGCTTTCAATGATCAGCCTGGGCTGTGTGAAGAACACGGTCGACTCGGAGCAGATCCTCGCGGCGCTGGTCGAGCGCGGCTGGCTCGTCGCCGCCCGGCCGGCCGACGCGGACCTGCTGCTCATCAACACGTGCGGGTTCATCGACGAGGCGCGGGACGAGTCGTCCGACGTGATCGGGCAGGCGGTCGCGCTGAAGGAGTCGGGGATGGTGGCGGCCGTCGTGGTCGTCGGCTGCCTGGTCCAATTGCTTCGCGAAGAGCTGGTGGCGCGGTTCGCGGGTGTCGACGGCTGGGTCGGCCTGGCCGAGCCGGAGGCCACCGCCGACGCCTGTGACGCCGCCCTGTCGCGTGCGGGCGCCCCGCCGCGGACCATGTGGCCGGACCCGGCCGCCCGGTCGCTGGCCGAGCGGCCGCGGCTCCGGATCACGCCCCGCCACTTCGCCTACCTGCGCATCGCGGAGGGGTGCGACAACCGCTGCCACTACTGCCTGATCCCCACGATCCGCGGGCCGCTGCGAAGCCGACCGATGGATCCGGTCCTCGACGAAGCCCGGCGGCTGATCGACGACGGCGCCCGGGAACTCATGGTCATCGCCCAGGACACCACGAACTACGGCGCCGACCTCTACGACGAGCCGCGCCTCGCCATGCTGCTTCGCCGGCTCCGCCGGCTCGAAGGGCTCGAGTGGCTCCGGCTCCTTTACGCTCACCCGGCTCATCTCTCCGAGGAGATCATCGACGTGCTCGCCGAGGGCCGGCCGATCCTGCCGTACGTCGACCTGCCCGTCCAGCACGCCAGCGACCGCATCCTGGAGGCGATGGGCCGGGGCATCGACCAGGACGGCCTGCGCGCGGTGATCGGGCGGGTCCGTGACCGCCTGCCCGAGCCGACCATCCGCACCTCGGTGATCGTCGGGTTCCCCGGCGAAAGCCAGTCCGACGTCGATACCCTCCTCGGGTTCATCGCCGAGATGCGGTTCGAGCGGCTGGGCGCCTTCGCCTATTCGCGCGAGCGGGGGACGCCGGCGGCCGGGCTCGACGGCCACGTGCCCGACGACGTCAAGGCCGACCGGCTGGACGCCGTGATGGCGCTCCAGCAGGAGATCGCCGACGAACAGAGCGAGGCGCTGATCGGGCGCGAACTCGACGTGGTGGTCGACGGGAAGGGGGGCGACGGCGAGTGGGCGGGCCGAACCGTCCGCGACGCGCCCGATGTCGACGGGGGCATCCGGTTCGAGAACACGAACCTCGAGCCGGGGCTGTTCGGCCGCGCCCGGATCACCGACGCGTACCAGTATGACCTGGTCGGGCGGTTCGTTCGGGCGAGCGATGAGGAAGGCGGGTCGGCCGGCGCCCCGGCCGGCGCCGGGAACGTCGAAGACAGGGATTGACGGCGGCGGCGCCGGGTGATGCCGGGCGTGATCGGCCGGGCGCTCTCCGACGAGGAACGCGGCGATGAACGTGCCCAACAAGATCACGATGAGCCGGCTCGTCCTGGCCGTCGCGTTTTTCGTGCTGGTCTCGTTCGACGATCCGGTTTCGCTCGACGTCGGGCTGGTGGTGTTCGTGGCGGCGTGCCTGACCGATTCGCTCGACGGCTACCTGGCGCGGAAGTGGGGGCAGGAGACGGCGCTGGGCCGGATCGCCGATCCGTTGGTGGACAAGGTGATCGTGTGCGGCGGGTTCGCCCTGCTCGCCCACCGGGCGCCCGTGCTCCACCCCTGGATGCTCGTCGTGATCATCAGTCGCGAGTTCCTGGTCAGCAGCATCCGCGCCTACGTGGAGAGCCGCGGGATCGCATTCGGCGCCCGGTGGTCCGGCAAGGCAAAGGCGGCGACGCAGATGGTGGCACTCGCGCTGGTCATCTACCTGATGGCCCACGAAGACCTGCCCCTGCTGTCGCCGAGCGCCGCCGCGACGATCGTGACCATCGTCGTCTATCTGGCCATCGCCCTGACCGTCTACTCCGGTGTCGTCTACATCGGCGCCGCCCGGCGGGCGCTGGCCAAGGCCGACTAGCGCGTCCGCCAGACAGGCCGGAACGCGGAGGAACAGTCAGTCACCCAAAGGAGGTCGAAATGAGACACGTGCGACTGTTGTTGTGTCTGTTGCTGCTCGCCGTATCGCCGGTCGGCCAGGCTGGCGACGTCGGGTTCAAGGCCGGTCCGACGGTGAAGAAGGACGGCGACAGGGTGGTGATCTCGTTCGAGCTGGCCAGGCCGACGGACGTCGAGGTGGCGGTGCTCGACCCGAAGGGGGCGGTGGTGCATCATGTCGCGGCCGGCAGGATCGGGGGCGGGGCCCGGCCCCCGGCCCCGCTCGGGAAGGGCCTCTCGCAGAAGCTCACCTGGGACGGGAAGGACGACCTGGGCGAACCCGCGAGGGGCGGGCCGTTCCAGGTCCGCGTCCGCGCCGGCCTGTCGGTCGCGTTCGACGGGATCATCGGCGACCGGCGGGTAATGGGTCCGCAGATGCTCGGCATCGCGACCGACGACGAGGGGCACGTCTACGTCGCCACCGGCCTCGGCGTGAAGAAGGACGTGCCGACGATCAAGGTGTTCGACCGCGACGGCA
>JAWODX010000247.1:0-6737 GCA_046483085.1 Planctomycetota bacterium | reverse complement strand
AAGAACATCATCACCATCGAGGACCCGGTCGAATACCAGCTCCCCCTGATCAACCAGGTCCAGGTCAACGAGGCGACCGACCTGGGGTTCGCCACCATCCTCCGCCAGGTGCTCCGCCAGGACCCCGACGTCATCATGGTGGGCGAGATCCGCGACCGCGAGACGGCCAAGATGGCCATCCAGGCGGCGCTGACCGGCCACCTGGTCATCTCGACCCTCCACACGAACGACAGCGCCGGCGCCATCACCCGCCTGGTCGACATGGGCATCGAGCCGTTCCTCATCTCGAGCGCGCTGACCGGCGTCGTCGCCCAGCGGCTCTGTCGGCGCGTCTGCCAGAGCTGCGAGACGACCTTCATCCCGCCGGCCGAGCTGCTCGACCGCATCGGCTGGCCCTGGGAGAAGCGGGTCAGCCTCCGGCGCGGCTCCGGCTGCAAGGAATGCTACGACTCCGGCTACAAGGGCCGGATCGGGATCTACGAACTCCTGCTCGTCGACCGGCCGATGAAGCAGGCGATCCTCGACAACGCGACCCTCGACGACCTGCGCCAGATCCGCGACGACTCCGGGCTCCCCTCGCTCAAGCTCGACGGATTCGACCGCGTCCGCGATGGATTGACCACCGTCGAAGAGGTCATGCGGATCGTCTGCGTCGAACAGGTCGACGACACCGGCGGGCAGCTCCGTGCCGCGGGTGCCGGGCGGAGCGACGACACGGCGACTGCCGGAACGGACGAAGGGACGCCGGTCGTGCTGGACGATTCGGGGCGCCCGTCGTGAGCGCTCCTACGTCTTGTGAAGGACGGATCGCGCATTTCGTAGCTATGGGACCGAAGCGACGGCGAGACAGGGAGTTACGCACGAGCGGCGGCGGGCGAGACAGGTGTTTCGACATTTCGCGGAGAACCCGGCCGCCGACGGCTCGGGCGGGCGTCGCGCGTGTAAGCGGCCCTGAAACAAAGTGTTCCGTGCGGCGCGCGGCCCGGCCCCGCCCGCTGGCACGCCATTTGCCCGCATGGGTGTTTCGCGGCCCCCGCCGGATCCGGGCACCCCGGCCGGCAGCCGGCAAGGCTCGAACGACGTGGCTGGAACCATGAACCTGAGTTCGATCAGCTTCGGCACCGGCGTCTCGCGCAAGGACGTCCTGTTCTTCACCTCCCAGCTCGCCGTCATGCTGGATACGGGGACGAGCCTGACCGCCAGCCTCCAGGCCATCGCCGACCAGTGCCAGAACCCCCGCATGCGGGCCGTCGTCGAGTCAATCCTGGCCGACGTGGTCGGCGGGCGGATGCTCTCGTCGGCGCTGGGCCGGCATCCGCGGGTCTTCTCGTCGGTGTTTGTCTCGATGGTCCGGGCGGGCGAGCTGGGCGGATTTCTCAACCAGATGCTAAACCGCCTGCACGAATTTCAGAAACTAAAGGAAGAAACGCGGTCGAAGATCGTGACCGCCATGGCGTACCCGGCCGTGCTGACCGTGATGTCGATCGGCGTGGTGCTGTTCATGATCATGTATGTGCTGCCCAGGCTGACGAAGGTGTTTGAGGGCAAGGAGGACATCTTGCCGGTGATCACGAAGGTGGTGCTGGCGACGAGCGACGTGTTCGTGGCCTGGTGGCCGCTGATCTTCGGCGGCCTCGTCGCGGCGATCGGCGGGGCCGTCGCCTGGGCCCACACGCCGACCGGGCGGCGGTTCTTCGACCGGGCCAAGATCTCGCTCCCGCTCGTCGGCTCGGTCGCCCGGCTCCTCTATGCCTCCCGCCTGCTCCGTACCCTCGGCGTCATGCTGGAGAGCGGCATCCCCCTGCTCGACGGCCTGGAGGTCACCCGCGGGACCGTGGGAAACAGCCAGTACGTCGACTTCCTCGACGACGCCCACGAAAAGGTCCGCCAGGGCAAGACCCTGTCCGACCCGTTCTCCCGATGCCCCCTGTTCACCCCCGCCGTCAGGCAGATGGTGAGCACCGGCGAGGCGACGGGCACCACCGGCATGGTGATGCTCCGCATGGCCGACTATTACGAGGACGAGATGACCGCCCGGCTCAAGGGCCTGACCGCCCTGCTCGAGCCGGCGATCGTCGTCGCCATGGGCGGCGTCGTCGGATTCATCGCACTCGCCCTCTTCCTGCCCCTCTTCCGACTCTCGAGGGCCGTGGGATGAGAAGCCGACCGAACCAAACGCCGGCCGCACCGACGTCAGGCGGACGAATGTCCCTGTCCGAAACGAGAGAAGAGCGGGCCCGGGCCGTCGGCCCCTCGTGGGGGCCGACCCAGAGGCGCCCGGACGATCCCACGCAAGCCTCTTGGCAGAGAAGGAGACTGGCCATGAGAGCTCGAAGACGAGCGGCTTTCACCCTGGTCGAGCTGTTGGTGGTGATCATCATCATCGGCATTCTCGCCGCGGTCGCCATTCCCCAGTTCGGCGACTCGTCGACCGATGCAAAACGGTCGGCCCTCAAAGAGAACCTCAGCATGATGCGCCACGCCATCGAGAAGTATAAGCTCGAACACAACGACACCTATCCCGGCGTGGTGAAGACGCACAAGGCAACCGAAGCCGGCGCGGCCGCCGCCCACACCGACGGCGCCGACGCCTACGTCAAGCAGCTCACCATGTACTCGGACGCGAGCGGCAACACCTGCGCCGAGAAGAGCGACAGCTTCCCATACGGCCCGTACATCCGGCGCAAGCTGCCCGACAACCCGCTGCCACCGGCCGCCGCCGAAGACGACCCCGACAGCGTCACCGTCGTCGCCGACACCACGCCGCTGTCGGCAAGCGACGCGACCGGCTGGAAGGCCAGCAGCGAGACCGGCGAGATCATTGCCGACAACAGCACCTACGCCAGCTACTAGTGAGGCCGACGGCATGAACCCACGGGGCGGCGTCGCCCGGACGTGACCCGCTGCCCGCCGGAGACGACCCCGGCCGGGCCAAACCCGACCCCGGGAGGAGACCCGATGACCGCGACCGCCCGCCCCAGACGAACCGGCTTCACCCTCGTCGAACTGCTCGTGGTCATCATCATCCTCGGCGTCCTCGCCGCCATCGCCGTCCCCCAGTTCGGCGACTCGTCCACCGACGCCAAGATCGCCGCGCTCGACCAGAACCTCGCCGCCCTGCGCGGAGCCATCGAGCTCTACCACCACTACCACAACGGCAAATACCCCGGCGTCGTCGCCCAACACCGCGACACGGCGAGCGGCGGCCCGGCCGCACACGCCGACGCCGTCGACGCCTTCACCAAACAACTGACCATGTACTCCGACGCCGGCGGCAACACCTGCGCCGAGAAGAATTCCGCCTTCCCCTACGGGCCCTATCTCAGGACCGGGGTCCCGAAGAACCCGCTGCCCGCCGCCTCCGCCACCGACCCCGGCGGCGTCACCGTCACCGCCGACACCACCCCGCTCCAGGCCGACAACTCGCCCACCACCGGCTGGAAAGCCAGCAGCGAAACCGGCGAGATCATCGCCAACAACAGCGAGTACGCGTCGCGCTAGGGGCGGCCATGGGAGTACGCGAGCATGGCAGCACCCGGGCATGGCAGCATGGGCGCATGGGAGCATGGGCGCATGGGCGCACCGGAGCTCCGTAGCGACCAGGCTCCCGCGCTCCCGTGCTCCCGTGCCCCCATGCTCCCATGCCCCCATGCCCCAACGCCCCGCTCGGCGTTCACCCTCATTGAGCTGATGATCGTGATCCTCATCGTCGGCACGCTCGCCGCCGCGGCACTCCCCACGCTCGACGCCGGCCTCGACCAGATGAGCGCCGACGCACTCGCCCGCGAAATCGCGACGGACGTGCGCTACGCGCAGGAGCTCGCGATCAAGACCGGCGTCGAGCACCGCGTCGCCTTCTGGCACAATGACCAGGCGTACGCCGTGGACCGGGCCGACGGCGACGGCTGGACGCTCTGCGAGCATCCCGTGACCAAGAAACCGTGGCGGATGGCGCTCGGGGAGCACAGCCGATACGCCGGACTCCGGCTCAAGGACTCCCAGTTCGGGTCGAGCGATCACCTCGTCTGGGACCGGTTCGGGTCGCCCGAGTCCGGCGGGTCCGTGACGTTCACCCTCGGGGGAGGGACGCGCACCGTCCGCGTCGCCCCGCTGTCGGGCCGCATCACCGTGGAGAGCGAATGATGAACCGCCGGGCGTTCAGCCTGCTCGAACTGCTCGTGGTCGTCGCGGTGTCCGGCATCATCGCGACCGCGATCGCCACGTTCACCCGGACCAGCCTGATGACCACCGACGCCGTGCAGGACCGGCACGCCGCGTCGCACACCTGCCGCGCGGCGCTCGCCCGCATCGCGCGCGAGGTGGCCCTGGCGAAGACCATCTCGGCCGCCGAAAAACACCGGCTCGCCTTCACCTCCACCGACGTCACCGGCGACGGGACCGACGACGATATCGCCTACGAGTGGGACAGCGGGACGAACGAGCTGACTCGAACCGTGAACGGCGAGGCCGAGCTCTTCGCCGAAAACGTCGCCGACTTCCGGTTCGGCTACCAGTACGAGACCGAGGACCAGGTGGCCATCGCCGCGCCCGGCGACACGGTCGCCATGACCCTGGGCCAGTTCGCCGGGATCGACCCCGCCACGTCCTCCCTCTATGATTCGGACGACCTGCAGGATGACCAGCGTGACGTACGACGATCGGACCAGATCCGGCAAACGTTCACCAACCAGGTCGAGACCCCCGCCGCCACCTCGGCCACCGTCACCGTTCGCACAAAGTTCCTCCCGCCCGCCACGGACATGCTCGTCTACCTGGCCGACGAATCCGAGACCGTCGCCACCGGCCGCATCGATCGGCACGCGCTCGCCCTCGAGTTCCAGGACATCGTCGTCCCGCTCACCTGGCAAAACCCCGACAAACACATGGAGGTGGACAAGAGGTACTACCTGTACCTGCTGTCGGCGACCTGGGAGTACTATTCGGGCACGGTCCGGATCCAGAAGATCCTGAGCGGGCCGTCCCTGCCGAACGGGCTGGAGCTCAAGCACGGCTGGACCGACTACGGCCCCTGGGCCTCGATCTACTTCGCCGTCCGCGGAGACCTGCCGGTCACCACGCCCCGGCGGACGATTACCCCCGCCTCCATCCTCAAGATCGTGCGGGCGACGATCACCGTGGCCGAAGACGACCAGGAGATCACCCAGGCGCGGAGCTGGAAGGTGGTGAACCAGTGAGACTCGGACCGAGGGCACGCAGCCGGCGCGGGGTCCTGTTCATCGCCGCCCTCGTCCTCCTCGCCGGCATGTCCGTCGTCATCATCGCCCTCGCCCACGAGGTGGCCCTCGAGCTCCGAATGAGCGAGGCCGTCATCGAGAGCGACCAGGCGCAAGAGATCGCCAAGCTCGGCATCGGCCAGATCCGCTATCTGGCGAACAACGACCCCGACTGGCGGACCACGTATTCGAGCGGCGAATGGGTGACCGACAAGCCGGCCTGCGGCGGCACCTTCTCCGCCTCGGGGATCGACCCCGACGGCGACCTCGCCGACTGCCCCATCGACCCCGTCGCCGCCACCTCCGTCGCCAGCTACCGGGGCGTCACCCGCCGGCTGTCCGCCACCCTCAACCCGCCCGTCCACGAGTCCATGATGTTCCTCGCATACGCAAGCGACGAGATCCGGCTGGAAGGCGACTGCCGCGTCTACGGCGATCTGTGCTCCAAGCAAGTCCTGTGGGAATCCGGCGCCGTCGACCACCGCGGCAATATCTACGCGGAAAAGCCCGGCAACGTGTCCGATCAACTCAAGGACGCCGACACCGACGTCCGCTCCTACGAAACTGCACCGTCGCTCCCCGGAATCAAGTACGATTGGTTCGTCGCTCGCGGCAAGCAGATCAGCCCGCCGATCCAGGACGGCAAGTATCTGATCGAGGACAAGGTCATCTCGCCGGAGGACAACCCGCACGGGTTCGCCAGCCCGGACGGCATCTATTACGTCGGTGGCGACAAGGAGCTCCGGATCGTCCGCTGTCACATCACCGCCACACTCGTCGTGCTGACCAAGAAGAAGGTGTTCGTCGAGGACGCCTGCGTGCACGCGCCCGCATCGCCCGAGTATCCCGCTCTGGTGATGGAGCACGAGCTCTTCTACGACCTCGACCAGAACCTGTCCGAGATCGACAGCGGCGTCGATTTCAACCGCGACGGTGACAAGAGCGACACGTTCACCCCGTCGATCACCGGGGTGGTCTACGCCAAGACATCCATCACCGGGCTCCAGTGGCAGGGAGGGACGAACGTCGTCCGCTTCAAGGGCGCCTTCGTCAGCGAAAAGGTGCACCTGATCGGCGACGGCTGCATCTTCGAGCAGGACCCCGACCTCTCCACGGGGCTGGTGCATCAGTTCCAGGGCGACGGGCTCGAGCTCGTGACCGGCTCGATCACCTACGAGTAGGAGGAGCAGCATGGGAGCATGGGAGCATGGGAGCATGGGTGCACGGCTGCTCCGGCGCGTCGGAGTATGGGCGCGTCGGCGCCTGCTCCCCCGTGCGCCCGCGCTCCCATGCTCCCATGCTCCCATGCTGCGGCGCGCCGCGTTCACCCTGGTCGAGGTCGTCCTCACCGTCCTCATCGTGGGCGTCGGGCTCGTCGCGTGCCTCCGGGCGATCCCCGTGCTGCTCGACGCCTCGGAGGCCTCGGAGAAGAGCCTGACCGCCCAGCGGCTGGCCACCGACCTGCTCAACGAGATCGCGCTCCTCGAACGGGAGGAGCGCGAT
>JAWODX010000212.1:0-2656 GCA_046483085.1 Planctomycetota bacterium | reverse complement strand
GATAGACGCGGCCGACGCCGACGGCCTCGGCCTTCTCGGCGCTGCGGCCGGTCCCCAGCTCCCACGTCTCGTCGCACGATGCGTTGAAGAGCGGCGAGCTGTACGCGGGCAGGCACTCGGCGTACAGGTCGTCGAGCAGGTCATACGTCCGCTCGTCGACCGGGCACAGTGTCCACGGCTCGTCGTGCCGTTCGGCGAGGTCGTTGTAGGCGGGGATGGAGAGCAGGTGCCTGTGGTGGCCGAACGACTGGAGGTTCGCGTTGAGGTCGACGAAGTGCTCCTTGCAGAACTCGTCGAGTGCGATGATGTCCTCGGCGGACATGGAGCCGCAGTTCGCGCCGATCTCCGGATGCCGGCGGAAGACGAACGTGTGCTCGGTGTAGAGCTGGAAGACGTTGATCTTCAGCGCCGCCAGCCGCTCGATCCGTTCGAACAGCGAGTCGAGCGCGGGCACGCGGAACCGCGAGATGTCGAGCATCACCCCGCGGTAGCGGTAGGTCGGCCAGTCGGTGATGGTGACGCACGGAATCCGGCCGTCCTTCTGCAGGAGCTGGCGGAGGGTCTGGGCCGCGTAGTACAGCCCCTGCGGCGTCTCGGCGGCGGCGACCACCTCCGTCTTCGTCACCTTCAGCACGTACGCCTGGTCGCGCACCTCGGCCGGCGCCTTGTCCAGGCCCTCGGCCAGGCGCGCCAGCTTCGGGTAGAGCGCCTCGTCGCGGCCGGCGATCAGGAACAGGAAGCGGGGCCGGATCCCGTCCAGCTTGCCCATGCGCTCGACGGGGAGGACCCGGTCGAGCCGGTCCTCGGCCTCCCCGGCGAACGACCAGGCGGCGTTTATCTCCTTGTCGCTGCCCGGGGCGATCAGAACGGGCAGGCCGTCCTCGACCTTGAACGATCCCTTGCGCTGCCGCACCGATTTCGGCGCCGGCAGGAGTTTCAGCTTCGCCATCCACTCTCCTCCTTGCGTCGGTTCACTCGGACGTCTCCCCGAGAGCATCCGGGCAGGCTGCCGTCGTCCTCTTGTCGCAGAAGGGCTAGAACTCCGGCGGCAGGCCTTTCATCGCCTCGGAAAGCTCCTTGCGAAGTTCCTCGTCGTCTTTCACCAGCCCCCCGATCCGCCTCATCTGCCTCCCGTACCGCGCGTTCTCCTCGGCGAGAGCGTCCTTGAAATCCTCTTTCAGCTCGCTGGCGACCTCCGGCGCCGGCTCGCCCAGCTCCTCGCGTTGCGCAATCGCCTCGAGCAGCTTTGTCCGGACCTCCCGAATCCCCGGCAGCGCCTGCCGCAGCGAGTCGCGGTCCGTCACCCCCTCCAGCGTGTCGTTGAGCTGCCGCACCAGCTCGAGCTGCTCTTCCTGCATCTGCTCGTACTTGCTCGGCGAGCAGCCGCCCACCAGCGCCGCCGCCAGCAAGACCGCCACCGGTATGAATCGCCTCATCGACATCTCCAGTTCAGTGAAAAGAAAGCCGCCTGTCCTGAAACCAGCCGACCTGTCCGCCGTGTGACCGGACGCATTATAGGCCGCCCGCCGGGCGCCGCAAGCGCGGGACCGGCCCGGCTCAACCCGGCAGCCGCTCGAGCAGAACTTTCAGCCCGATGGCAATGAGGACCAGACCGGCGACGATCTCGATCTTGCTCTCGAAGAAATGGCCCAGCCGATCGCCGATGAACACCCCCAGCAGCGACATCGCGAACGTCACGCCGCCGATGACGAGCACCGGCACGAGAATCGCCTCGTGCAGCATCGACAGGGTCACGCCCACGGCCAGCGCGTCCATGCTCGTCGCCATCGACAGGGCCAGGAGGGTCGATACGTCCTCCGCCCCCTGCCGCCGCTCGCCCGGAGCCAGCCGCCACGCCTCCAGGATCATCTTCGCACCGATGAGTGTGAGAAGCCCGAACGCGATCCAGTGGCCGAGGTGGGCGACATACGTCCGCAGCCCCTCGCCCGCCAGCCAGCCGACGACGGGCATGATCGACTGGAACGCCGCGAACCACACGGCCACCCGCACCGCGTGCCGGACCTTCTGCTCCTTGATCACCACACCCTCGGCCACCGACACCGCCAGCGCGTCCATCGACAGGCCGAGCGCGATCAGAAGGAGCGACCAGTTCATCCGGATCAGAACTCGCTCAGCAGATCAAGCAGCACCCGATCGAGCGGGTGGCCGCGCCACTCCTCGTACCCCACGTCCTCTCGGCCCGAGTCCAGAATCCCGAACGCACCGCGGAACCCCCACAGCGCGTAGCCGATGTGCTGCGAGGTCAGGACCTCGAGCACGTCGCGGAACCACGCCAGGAAGACGTCGTGCGGCGATGCTCATGCGCGATTTGCTGGAACCCTGCCTCGCTCCCGCCCGCGTTCGCCGGGCGGCGGGCCCCCGCCGTCCGCCCGAACGCGGCACGAAGCCGACCGGCTCCGGGCTACTGCTTCTCGCCCTCCTCCTCCAGCTCCTCCAGCATCTCCTTCACCTCTTCCTCGCCCGTCGCGTAGAACTCCTTCTCGTCCGGGGCGAGCTCGTGCAGCAGGGTGAGGAACTCGCCGACGTGCTCCCGCTCCTCGTCCGCGATGTCCTTCAGCACCTCGATGGCCAGCCGGTTGTCCGTCGACTCGGCCGCCTGCATGTAGAGCTGGATCGCCTCGAACTCCGCCGCGAC
>JAWODX010000202.1:0-6385 GCA_046483085.1 Planctomycetota bacterium | reverse complement strand
CCAACGCGAGATGCATAGCGTCTGTTCTGTCAAGGCCTTATGCCGTTCCGCTCCTGACAGTCTAGCGTTGTAGTGCTAGGCGCCAACGAGTCCGGGAGGACTTGTGGAGAGGCCCGCCCCGGGCGCGGCCGCGGATGCCCGGGGTGGGCCTTGCCACGCCGGGCCGACCGGTCGCACCCGGCGCCCGGACTTATTGGTCCCTGTATGAATAAAGGTTTCCCCCGCAGCCCCTCCAGGAACCTCTGTGGAAATGCGGTCCACAGACCACATTCCCCCGGAGTTTTGAGGAAGAGGGGGCCCGGGGAGAAAGCCGCTTTTTCAAGAGCCCCGGCGTTTCTTAGCACTACAACGCTACAGTGCCGCAAGCGGATCGGCGTAAGGCACGGGCGAAGAACGCAATACGGAACTCTTCACCTGTATCGTGGCAGACAAGAATGTCTGCCCCACCGATGCGGCGGACTCTGGCCGGTGGGGCAGGCATTTCTGCCTGCCCGGCCATTGCGCGGGGCTGCCGCAGCGCAGGCAGCGAGGAAAACCAGCGTTGTAGTGTTAGGCAGTACGTGCTTCAGACGGTCTGACAGAACCTCGGTGGAGCAGGCACTCTTGCCTGCTGCGCGGCAGACAGGAATGTCTGCCCCACCGTTTTGTTAGAGCCCCTTAATAGGAGGAGGGAGGTCCGGTGCCCGAGTACCTGGTCCTGTGGCTGACATACGCCGGGCGGCTGATCCTGGCCGCGGTCTGTGGTGCGGTGGTCGGCTGGGAGCGGGAGGTCCGGGAGAAGCGGGCCGGCCTCCGCACGCACATCCTGATCTGCGTCGGCGCGTGCCTCTTCACCCTCGTCGCCCTGGAAATGTCCGGCCGGTTTGTCGGGGCCGACATCATGCGCGTCGTCCAGGGCTTGCTCCTGGGCATCGGCTTCATCGCCGGCGGCGTGATCTTCACCCGCGGCCGCTCCGTCCACGGGCTGACCACCGCCGCCGGGCTGTGGGTGCTCACCGCCGTCGGCCTGGCCGTCGGCATGGGGTTCTACTTCCTCGGCATCGCGGGGACCGTGCTCGCCCTGGTCGTCATCGCCGTGCTGCCCGGGGTCGAGACGTGGATGCACCAGCCGCCGGAGGTGGAAAGCTCCGTCAAGGCCCTCGTCTCGAAGCTCGTCGTGCGCGAACTCAGGAAGAAGGGCAGAGGCGCCGACGGTCGGCCCGAGGAATCCCCGTCTCCCGACGAAGACGGCGAGCCCTGAGCTCGGACTCGTTCCTACTCCCCGGCCGCCTGTTTCGTGATTTCGGCGGCGATGGCGTAGAGCTTGTCGTTCCGCTCGCGAGCGCCGCCGGAGATGCGGGCGCGGTCGCGGTTCGGCCGGCCGATGCCCTGGCGGAGCATGTGGCGGGCGCGGTCGAGGAGCAGCTCCTCCGCGCGCTTGGCGAGCTCCCCGGTCACTTTCTTCTCGTCGATCGCGTCGCGGACGTAGACGATCGTCTCCGCGACCTGGACACCCTCGCGGAAGACCTCGCCGCGCTCGGTCCAGACCGCGCCGTCAGGGCCGGGGCCGGTCATCGCGATGTTCGTGGTCTGGATGCCCAGCCCGGCATAGCCGTCGGTCAGGTAGTAGAACTGGCGGCGGCGGGAGTTCGACTTCGGGTTCAGGATCGGCCAGAAGTCGGCCCCGAGCCGGCCGAGCCCGTGCAGGTCCCTCTGCATCTGCCGTTCCGGGTACGAGTGCGACTGGGCGAGCAGGTTGTTCTCGTCGTAGCCGCGGCTGATGTACTGGTCGTACTGCCGGTGGCCGCTGCGGCGCTTCCGCCAGGGACGCGGGTAGACGTTGTACCGCGGGCTCTCGCTGTCCGGGTCGTACATCCGGCCGCATCCCCAGATCCATTCGTTGCAGAGCACGGGCAGTCCTCCGAACCGGCTGCGGTAGCCGTGGCAACTGCTCATCCACCTGCCGTCCGGCCAGATGGACTTGATCGACGCGGCCGTTTCCTTCGTCGGCGCCCAGCAGTAGCTGATGTGGCCGATCGCCGCCACGTCGTACCAGCCGCGCTTCTTCAGGCGGGCGCGGAGCTCGTGGAGGACCGGGCGCCAGAACTCGGTGTACTCCTTCGTTCCGTAGTTCGGCGCGGTCAGCCTGCCCAGCTTGCCCGTCTTCGGGTCGAGCGTGGTGACGTCCGGCGGCTTGGCCTCGTTCGTGCGGCCCTCGAACCCGCCGTTGTAGACCACGATGATCCGCGGCTTGCCGACCGCCTCCTGGAAGCAGTCGAGGTACTTCTCGACCACGGTGAAATCGTACTCGTACGAGCCGTCCTTCTGCGGGATCCAGCGGACCATCGACTCGCGGGTCTGGAGGTTCGGCGCCCCGATGATGAGCGAGAGGGGAATGAGGCGGCTCCCCATCTGGTCGGCGATCCGGAACGACTTCGCGATCCGCTCGAAGTGCTCGTCGGACCACGGCTCGATGCCATAGTACAGTGCGACCGAGTCGGGCGACTGGAACATGGTGTGGTTCAGCTTGAAGTCCTTCGTGTCCGGGAGCGCCCAGTCGCAGACGGCGAGATGGACGGGCACCTCGAGGGGGTCGGCGTACTGGGCCTCGACGGTCACCGAGCCGCTGTACTCGCCGGGCGCGGCATCCTTCGGCACGTCGACGGTGACCCAGACCGGGACGGCGACGGTCGGGATGGGCTGAAGCTTCCGGCCGTGGATCTTCATCGGGACCGCCTTGACCACGTCGGGCACCTTGTCGAGCAGCCGGTCGAACCGCGGCCAGCGCCGGTGGCTCACGGGCGGGCTGGCCGGCTCGGCAAACCGAATCCGCACCGAGTCGATCTTCCCCTTCCCGTCCGCGTGGGTCAGGCCGGTCCCCGTGACCTTCAGCCCGATGACGTCCTCGCGCGAGCTGACGAGCAGCCGGCCCGAGTAGCTGCCGTTCTTCGCCCCGAACAGCGAGATCGGCCGGATCGACGGCTGCGGATGGCTGTAGTCATATGCGTAGAGCGTCTCCCACGGGTGCTCGTTCGAGACGTGCAGCCCCTCGTTCGGGGCCACGTTCTGGATCAACCCGGTCGGCGAGCCGACCGTCACTTTCGCCATGACGATCCCCGCGTGCGGCCACTGTTGATAGCCGAACTTCCAGCCGCCGGGGACCTCCTTCCCGGTCACCGCGACCTCGTTGATCGGCGCCCGGTGCACCTCGATCGCGATCACGTTCACGCCCTTCTTCAGCATCTTGTTCGGGATGGCGACGGAGTCGAGCCAGCCCTTGGGCGGGATCCGGCGCACCCGCTTCGCGATCCGGTCCTTGAAGTCGGCGAAATCGCGCTGGTTCTCCTCGCCCAGCGTGTACAGCCGGCCGTCGGGCCGCACGTACGTCTCCTTCGCGTACGGGTCCGCCAGCGTATCCGGCTCGATCTCGCCCTTCGGCAGGTGGCCGCGCTGGAGCTCCTCCCCGTTCACGTAGATGACCGCGCCGCCGTGATAGTGCAGGTAGACGCGGGGGAGCATGACGCGCTTCGGGTCGGTGACCCGGAACCGGCCGCGCAGGCAGATCAGGTTCCAGTCCGCCGGGTTCCCGGGCGACCTGAGCTTCCCGCCCCGGTTCGGCTGCGGCAGGATCACCCGGCCGCGCGCCCGCGCCCAGTACGTGTCGTCAAACCCCGGCTCCTTCCAGTCTTTCGGCGGGACCCACGACCGCCGGACCGCGACCGGGCCGGGGTTCTGATTCTGCCGTGTCTTCTCCCACCACAGCTTCTTCAGGTTCCCCTGGTCGTCGATGATCTCCGGGGTCTTCCAGCCCATGTGCATCCGCCAGGAGCCCTCGCGGAGGTCGAGAACGAGCTGGGGATCGTTCGGCAGCCCGCCGCCCCACGCCGGGCCGGCCAGGGCGAGGACCAGGAACACGGTGATCGTCGATCGGATCATGGGATTCCTTCCTCTGCAACAGATGACTCGCGGGTGTTGTCAGATTCTACGATGGGCGGTCTCCCCGGCGTAGCCGGGTCAAACAGAGTGTGGTCGGGTGGACTGGCCACTCGCCACACATTTGTTTCTCTCACACGGCCGGGGGACAAGAAGACTGCACAATGGCCAAGCCTATTGTAGCGCATGACGCGGGCATGGCAATGGGAATAGAAAAACTGAAAAACTGTGCCAGGCACAGTTTCCCCGCTGTGCCAGACGCCCGGCGCCCCGCGGTACGTGACCTTGCGGAACGTCGACTTGAACCGGATCGGGTTGACCGGCGCGGCGTGCACCTCGACGGCGAGCACGTTCACGCCCCTCCGGAGCGCGTCGGCCGGGAGCGCCAGGCCGTCGATCGTCCGGTATCGTTCCGACATGCGCCCGCGCACGTGTTCCTGCACCGCCTTCTCGTCCTTGCGGAGGACCTGGAGCAGCCTGCCGTTCTTGTCCACGTACGCCTCGTCCGGATAGCCCTCGGCGTATGCGAATCGCTCCAGGGCGCCGTCGGGCAGGTGCCGCCGGACGATCTCCTTGCCGTTGAGATAGACGACCGCGCCGCCGCAGTAGCGGATCGAGAGCCGGAGGTCGCGGACGTCCGCGGGATCGCGGACGCGGAACTTCGCCCGGGCGAGGATCAGGCGATACTCGTTCGCCCGGTTCGCGCCCTTGTGGTATTGCTCGACGCGGAGCGGCATGTGCTCCCGCGCCCAGGGCCGGTCGTCGAACTCGGGCTGCATCCAGTTCGGCGGGACCGGTTGCGACTGCGCCGCGTCGGTCTTCCAGGCGACGTGCGCGCGCAGATACGTGTCGTCGTCCAGCACGCTGAGTGTGCCGGCGGCCGCCGGCACACTTGCCACAAAGAGGAGAATCAGCGCGGGCGACGTCAGTTTGCGCATTCGAACTCCTTCTTCATCGGACGGCTCGCCGCGGGCCGGCGCAGCAACCGGCGGCCCGGCTACCTGGGCTTGTATCGCAGGAAGTGCAGCGAGACGGGGCCGACGCCGTAGCTGCCCTCCTCGACGGCGATGAACGCGTCGTGCGCCGCGGAGTAGATCGCGCCGCACGTCCCCTGCCGCGTCTTCGGGCCGGGAAAGGCCTTCCGGAGCACGTTCACCTTGCAGTCGTAGACCCACGTGTTCTGGTTCTTGCCGCCGGGCAGGATGACCATCACGTCGTGCTTCGCGGAATAGCAGTTGCCCCACGCCTTCATCTGCGGCGGCGCGGTCGCGCCGGCCGGCTCGATCTTCGGTGTGAGCTTCCGCCACTTGCCGTCGTCGACGGGGAACGCATAGAGCTGATTGCACGTCCGGCCGGAGGACTTGTCCTTGACGCCGTACCAGAGCAGCCGGTCGCGAGTGGGATCGAACACGACCTTGCAGCGGTCGTTGCCGCCGAACGGCGGGTCGCTGCCGGGCATGCGGTTGAGCGTCATCTTGTCGAAGTCGGCCTTCCACACGCCGAACGGGCCGCCGCGGTAGTACCGCTTGCTCGCCGTGTACAGCCCCTTGCCGCCGGACATGTCGACGGTGTAGCCGGTGCTGCCCTTCCCGACGCGGCGGAGGCGGAGGTCCGTCCAGCGCATCCGGTCGGGATCGTAGAACAGAGCGCCGCCGTAGAACGCGACCTTCCGGAGGTCGCGGTTGTACTGGTAGTGGCTGTAGCCGTGTGCCGAGCCCTTGCGGTGGTACATCGCGGGGTTCCAGCCGTCGCCGTCGGGCGCGCCGAACGGCCACGGGGGCAGGTCGGGCGCCCACGACTCGATCCACCGGTTGCTCTTCACGTCGTAGTGGCTGAACTCGTTGCCCATGTAGGCGGAGTGCCCGCCGCCCCAGTTCACGACCTGGTCACGGTCGGGATCGTAACAGAACGAGCCGTAGCCGCGGTTCTGGCAGTTGTACGGGGCTGTGAGTTTCACCCACTTGTTCGTCGGCAGACCATCGAGGAACGCTTTCTGCTTCGCCTTCATCCGCTCGTACTCGGCGTCGTTCTTCGGCAGCTTCGACCACGCCTCCTCGTACTTCGGGTTCATCCACTTCCAGGTCCGGCCGCCCGGCTTCGGCGTCTTTGCCTGCGATGCGTCGAGCCGGAAGACCACCGTGCGCCGGTCGCCGTACCGGCCGTAGGTGCTGTGCCCGCAGGTGATGCCCACGTGCACGTCGTGCTCGGGGTCGTAGACGAGCGACTGCCAGCCGCGCCAGAAGCGTTCGCGGCGGGTCGTGGGCGGCCGGGTGGTCGTCTTGATCGTGCGCCAGTCGTCCTTGGCCGCGTCGTACACCCAGTTCGGCCGCAGGAGGACGAGCCCGGCCTTCCGGTCGAAGCTCATCGTCGGGCGCCGCTGGAAGCCGGGATGCGCCTCGCTCCCCGACCGCCGCCACTGGCCCTTCGCGCCGTCGAAGATCCACGTATCGGCCAGCGCCTTGTTCCCGCCGAG
>JAWODX010000136.1:0-21089 GCA_046483085.1 Planctomycetota bacterium | reverse complement strand
GACGGTCCGTCCTCGTCCTCGCGATCGCGTTCGGCGTCGCGGCGTTTCGCCTCGGCCTCGTCGACGATCTCGATCCCCCGCTGATCGAGGACGACGAGGATCTCGTCGATCTCGTCCACCTCGACGGTCTCATCGGGCAGCGCGTCGTTGAGCTCCTCGTAGGTCAGGTAGCCCTTCTCCTCGCCCTCGGCGATCAGGTCCCTCATGGCGGGGCCGAGGTCGGGCTGCAGGCGCGCGGCCTCGCCCTTTGCCGCCTTGCTGTTCCTGGTCCTCTTTTTCGTCGAGCTGGTCTTGGCCATCAGGAAGCAAGCACCTCTCTTTGCAGGTTCAGATACTGGATGCTCAGTTCGTCGGCCCGGGTCTCGTCGCCCGACGCCCGGGCCCGGTTCAGTTCCTCCTCGATCTCGTTCATCCGACGCCGCTTCCGCCGCTTGAGCAGGGCGCGGATACAGTCCGCCGCGGTCTCTTCCAACCCCGGTCGGGCCGGCCCCTCGGCCGCCCCGGCCACGAGCGACGCCAGGTCCGCGTCCGCCAGGTTCGACAGGAGCTGCGACGCATTGACCGCGCCGGCCCGTTCATAATGATCCTGCAGGGCCTCGAAAAGCTGCCGCAATTTCGCCGTCTCGAAGTCCGCCGGCTCCAACTGCTCGACGACGGTTGCCAGCGTCTGCGGCGACGCCAGCGCCGCCTCCAGCAGCCGCAGCTCGGCCGGGTTCTCGGGGGCCGGCGCCGGGTGGGGTGCCTCCTCGGCCTGTGAGCGCCCCCGCGTCCGGCGCTCGATCTGAGCCAACCGGGCTCGCACCGCTCGATCGGCCAGGCGGAACCGCCGCGAAATCATCTCGCCCACCGCGTCCACCCGCAGCTCGCGCCCCACCGCGTTCGGGATCCTGGCCACCAGCTCCAGCACCTCGTCCACCGCCTTCGTCTTCCCTTCGATCGTGTCCGTGCCGTGCCGGGCCGACGCGATCTCGATCTTCTTCGTGAACACGTCCACCCCCGCGTCGAGCGTCCGTTGAAACGCCTCGGCACCCTGGTCGACGATCAGGTCGCACGGGTCCTTGCCGCCCTCCACCGTGGCGATCCGGACGTCGAACCCGGCGGCGACCAGCGCCCCGGCGCCCTCGCCGAGAAAGAGCTCCATGCTCCGTTCGGCGGCGAGCTGGCCGGCCGGGTCGGCGTCGAACACCACGTCCACCCGCTCGGCGAACCGCCGCAGCAGGCGGATGTGCGACCGGGTCAGCGCCGTCCCCAGCGTCGCGACCACCGCCCCGCAGCCGTGCTGGTGGGCCATGATCACGTCCGTGTACCCCTCGACCACGGCCGCCCTACTCTGTTTAACGATGGCCGGGCGCGCCCAGTTCAGACCGTATAGCTGCCGGCCCTTGTTGAAGACCGGCGTCTCGGGCGTGTTCAGGTACTTCACGTCGTCGTCGCCGAGCGCCCGGGCGCCGAACCCGATCACCCGGTCCTGGGTGTCAAAGATCGGGAACATGAGGCGGTTCCGGAACCGGTCGTAGTAACCGGTTCCGTCCTCGCGCTTGATGACGAGCCCGGCCGCGGCCAGGTCGTCGGGGCCGAACCCCGCCGTGCCCGCCGCCGTCAGCAGCGCATCCCACGAGTCGGGCGCATACCCGAGCCGGCAGCGCTCGACCATCTCCTGGTTGATACCCCGCTGCTCGACGTAATCGCGCGCCGAATCGCCGGAGGACGCCTCGAGCATCCGTGCGAAGAATGCCGCGGCCCGCCGGTTCGCGTCGTAAAGCCTCGTACGGGCGCCCCTTGCAGCTTCGTCGACCTCCGACCGCGTCGGCTCCGGCACCGCCACGCCGACGTCCCGCGCCAGCGTGCGCACCGCCTCCGGAAACGACATCCCCTCCATTTCCATGAGGAAGTGGAAGCAGTTGCCCCCCTTGCCGCAGCCGAAACACTTGAAAATCTGGCGGGACGGCGACACGTTGAACGACGGCGTCTTCTCCTTGTGAAACGGACAGAGCGCCTTGAAACTCGCCCCGGTCTTCTTCAGCGACAGGTAGCGAGAGACCAGGTCCACAATGTCGACGGAATCTCGAACGCGATTGATGATGTGTTCCGGTATGAACCTGCTCAAGCGTTGTACTCTAGGGCTCTCTGACTCTTGATTTCAGGGATCCGGCGCCGGCGGGTACGTCGCCCGAGCCGAGGGCGACAGGCGCACCTGCATGCGTGGTTCCACGCCCGGCTCGGCTCGCCGGGCGTACCCGGGCGCCCGTGCATCCGGCATTTCGACTGTCACGGACCACTAGGGGCAAGCCGGAAACTGAGGGAACACTCCGTCGGCCGGACCCGACGCCACGCCGCCCGCCCGTGTAAGTCAGGCCGCGCACTCGCGTTGCGTTGCTAGAGATAGCCGTGGAACCGGCCACGAACCCCACCAAAACCGCCTGCGATGCCCGCACAAGGCACAAAGTTGGGTAAGTATAGCGCCCACTCCGCCCACTGTCAAGAAAACGAACCGCCCAAATTTTCAGCCGGGCACGCCGTACAGCGGCCGTTGGGGGCTGCCTGATCACCCGATCACGCCCCCGCACCCCACGATTCCGCAGATCGAACCCTTTGCCAGCGGCTGAAGGGCCCCCCGTCGAAGTCTCATCTTTGCCCACAAGCTCCTGACGGTGCTCTTGTGCTCGCGACAGCGGGTACGCCCCCCGAGCCGAACCGGGGCTTTCATCGGGCGAAGCGGGTCCGGCACGTTCGGCCCGAACTCCGCCGCAGCGTCCCCCGATTGCCCCCTCTTCGCAGCCGTCCTCGCCCAATCGGCGGAGACAAGCCGGGGGCGACTCAGTTCTCGTTGCTCTTGACATGCGCCCGCCGCGTCTATAATGCACCCCCACCAGTCCGGCGAACCTTGACAAAGGGAGGCCCCCGATGCGTGCGCGCGTTCTTCTCGTCGCCCTGCTGATCTGCTGCCTGACCGGCCCCGCCCCCGCCCGAACCGTGCCCGCGAAACTCAGCGGCTCCCGCGTCACCGTGCCCCGCGCCTGGCTCGGCGCCGTCGACGCGCTGATCCTCGCCCACAAGCAGACCGGCCTCACGTATGCCGTTGTCCCGCGCCGGCTCCGCGGCACGGTCGGCCCGTACCGGATCGGCGAGCAGGAGGACCTCGACGACCTCGTCGCCGCCGTCGCCAAGGCCACCGGCACCGTCGCCCACGTCGTCAACGGCGTGACCGTCCTCGACCCGGCCGACACCCGCGAGATCGACGTGCCCGACGACCTGGAGAGACATGTCCGCCAGGCCGTCCGGGCCGACGCCAACAACCCACCCGCCGCCGGTTCCGCGCCGGCCGAACTCCTCCGGAAGTACGTGCGCCGAATGGTCATCGACGGCCGCTCCGGCCACGTCCCCGTCCTCTCACGCCTCGCCTGGCACGAAGCCCCCTCCGTCCGCTACCAGGCACTCGCCGCCCTGGTCCGCCTGGAGGGCGACTTCCTCCGAAACCAGTGGCCCGGCCGCGTCTCCATCTTCGAGGCCATGCGCGACAAGCTGCACCGGCAGGCGCTGCTCTGGGCGCTGAGCGAGGGCTACCGCGACGGCTCCTCCGGCTGGAAGATGGCCGTCGACGTCCTCGCCCGCTCGCGCGAGCCGTACCTCGCCCGCCACACCTGGGTCCCCGTCTGGTACAAGACCCCCGAGGCGATGCGCCTCTCGCTCTGGGCCATGGGCCGGTCCGGCGACCCCACCGCCGGCCGATCGCTCGACAAGCGCGTCCGGAACGCCTTCACCAACCACCCGGAAGACCGCTACCTGGCCGCCGTCGCACTCGGAGAGCTGAACGAGTCGTACCGGCTCTGCCGCGGCCGCACGGCCCGGCACCGAGACCCCGACGTCCGCCGGGCCGCCGCACTCGGGCTCGGCCTCTGCCAGCCGTCCAACCGGGTCCTCGACCAGCTCGACCGGTTTCTCGAGGACGAGGAGGCCGGCGTGCGGTTCGTCGCCTGCCTGTCGCTCGGCCGGCTGGCCGGCCGCAGGTCCGTCGGCCGGCTGCTCGAGATCGTGGGCGATGCGGACCGCCCGTCGGAGATGCGCGTCGCCGCGCTGGAGGGCCTCGCCCTCGCGGGCACGGCCGACGCCACCGCCGCCATCGTCGCCGCCTGCCGCGCGCCCGCGGTCAGCGTCCGCGCCCGCGCCGCCGAGACCCTCGGCCGACTCGGCGGCCCGACCGCTCGGAAACAACTGACCCCGCTTCTCCACGATTCCGACCGGTGGGTCCGCTGCGCCGCAGTCTGCGCAATCGGGCGCCTGGGCAGCCGCGAGGCCGTGGCCGCCGCGGGCCGGGCCGCCCTCGACGCCGACGCCGGCCCCGACGAACGGATCGCCGCCATGATCGGCCTGGGCGCCGGCCGCTCGCCGCTCGCGAAGACCGCCCTGAGCCGGATCGCCCTCGACGTCGACCAGCATCGGCGTCTCCGCCGCTACGCCGTCCTCGCACTCGCTCAGCTCGCGAACCGGTCGGGCCAGGAGGCGGTCCGGAAGCTCGCGGTCTACGGCACGCCGGGCTACATGCCGTTCGCCCTCACCCACGTTCGCCTCGAGACGCCGGAGAAGACGGCGAAGTTCGCCGGCCGGTTCCTCGCCCGCGGCCACCGCTCCACCTCCGCCGGCGCCGCCACCCGCCTCATGACCCTCGGCGCCGGATGGGGCGTCCGCGAGCTGCTCGAAGGCTACGACGTGTTCGACAACCACGCGCGCAACATGCACATGTGGGGCGCCGTTGCGGCAAGGGGCCCCGAGGTGATCCCGGCGCTGGTGAAGGCGACGCGGAGCCGGCGGGCGTCGATCCGCCGGGCCGCCGCCATGGCGCTCGGCGGCCGCCGCGACGTCGCCGCCGTCGACGCGCTCGTCGCGCTCACCGGCGACCGCTCCGCCGGCGTCCGCGCCAGCGCGGCCCGGGCGCTCGGCCTGTGCGGCGACCCGAAGGCGCTGCCCCACCTCGTGCGACTCGCCGAAAAAGACGACAGCCTGTCCGCCGCTGTCTCCGCCGTCCGCGCCCTCCGGCTCCGCGACTTCAGCCACCACGACGAGGCCCGCGAGCTCTTCCAGCGGATGCGGGGCACGCCGCGCGACTGCGGCGTCATCGACGCCGACCGCCCCTCGCTGACCGACCAGCCGGCGAACTCGTTCGTCCTCCGCCGCTGGGCCGGGTCGATCGAGGACGACACCATGTGCAACGTCACCTACGAAACGTCGATGACCTACGACAGCCACCGACGGCGAGTGGTCCTCTGGGGCGCCCACGGCCGTCGGTACGACGCGCCGCAGACCGGGCAGACCTGGTTCTTCCACCCCGACAGCGGCCACTGGAACCGCCTCTACGGCTCGCACGAGCGGCCGAACGCCACCTGCTGCGTCTGGGGCCTGACCTACGACCCGGCCAACCAGGCCGTCCTCTCGCCCACCTCGGGTCGCGGCGGCCACGGATGGGTCAACGCGCTCCGCGTCAACATGCAGTACTCGCTGCCCTGGCTGCTCGACTGCCGCCGAAACGAATGGGTCCCCGTCAAGCCCGCCAACCACAAGGGCGGCCACACCGGCATGCCCAACGGGTTCGACCGGCGCCACGCGCTCAGCTACTGGTGGCACGGCGGCGGCAAGCTCCGCGCCTACGACGCCTACTCGAACGAATGGTGGTCGCTCGCCCAGACGGGCGACGCCCGCGCCCGCCGCGCCGGAAAGGGCGGCGCCCGGTTCGACCCGAAGACCGGGCGGTACATCATCCTCGGCGCCCGGACCGTCTGGGCCTATGACCCGGCGAAGCAGACGTGGACCGACCTGGGACCCGAGGGGCAGGGGCTCCCCGGCGGGCTCACCGTCTACGACTCGGCGAACGACGTCATGCTCCAGTTCCGCGCCCACAAGGGGAAAGGCGTCGAGGTCGCCGCCTACCACCTGCGCGAGAACCGCTGGGAGCGGCTGCCCATGGTGCACCCGTCGCCGCACTACGGCACGTTCGACGTCGCCTACCACGCGGCGCACAACGTGACCGTGTTCAGCGGCGGCCACCAGTTCGGTTCCTCGGCCGAGCCCACCGTCCGCGAGACCTGGACTTATCGCTACAAGCCCGCACCGGAGACCCCCGGGGCACTCGGCCGGCCGCGCGCCCTGCGCGTGGTGACCAAGCCCGGCGGCGCGGCGGACCTCTCCTGGAAGCCGCCCGCCGCAGGCCAGCCGCGCGCCTACCGCATCTATCGCGGCGTCGGCCGGCAGGCCTGGCGCGTCGAGTGGAAGAAGATCGCCGAGCGGAAGCCCGGCCGGGAGCTGGCACACACGGACAAGGGCCTGAAAGCGAAGACCCAGGTCTTCTACCGGGTGGTCCCGATCGGCGGGGACGGCGAGGAAGGGCCCGCGTCGTACCCCGGCCGAACGGCGCCGCGCCCGCCGCGCCGGGCGTCCGCCATCTTCGACGGCGACGGCGTCCGCGTCACCTGGGCCGCCAGTCCCAACACGGACGTCGTCGGCTACCACGTGTACCGCGCCCCGGTGGCGGCCACCTCGTACTGGGGCGACGTGTTCAACCCGGCCGAGGTCCGCGACGACCTGAAGCGGATCACCGAGCAGCCGGTGAAGGCGACCGAGTTCCTCGACCGCGCGGCGAAGATCGACGGCCCCGCCTGCGAGTATGCCTGGCCCCGGAGCTACGCCTACGCGGTCCGCGCCGTCAATGCACTCGGCGTGGAGAGCGGCCCGGGGCCGACGACCCTCGCCCTGCCGGACCCGCCCGGCCGGGTCCGCGTCGTCCCGTGGCTCGACGGCCGCCGCCTCGTCCTCTGGTCGCCCTGCCGCGGCAAGGGCGTCCGCGGGTACTTCGTCATGCGCCAGGACGACTGGAACCGGGGATACGCGTTCCGCTGGCACGCCGCCCCGATCGTCGGGTTCGGATTCTGGGACGACCGGGAGTTCCCGCGGGAGGACCGCCGCAAGTATCACGTCTACGGCGTCGACGCCGCAGGCGCCGTCGGCATCCCCAGCTCCGGCGCCTGGAGCCACGGGCTCCCGTAAGCCGGTCGGGGAGACACGATCCGGAACGGCTTCGCCTTCCGGTCCTGTCCCCCTCCCAGCCCCACGCTATGGCTTGAACCAGTGGGGAACCCGGAGGCGGGTGGCTTGGCCGCCGACGGTGACCTCGAGCAGGCCGGGCCGCACGAGCCGCCACGATGCCTCTCCCGGGGCGGGCGCGTCCCCATCGGCCGCGGTCAGCACGTGGAGGAAGACCGTCCGCGTGCCGACCTCGGCCGGGACGACCTGGGCGACGTGCCCGCCGAACTTCAGGTGATGCGGGTTCGGGGCGAGCGGGTCGGCCGCGGCTCCGCCCGGTCCGACCGTCCGCGCCTTCTCCCCGTCGTGCAGCACGATGCGGTAATTGCGCGGAAGCAGCGTCCGGCAGAACAGTTTGCCCGCCCGGCGGTCCTGTTCGAAGCCGCGTGCGACCCAGCCCGCGGGCAGCTTCGGGGGCTTGCTCACGACGGTCATCAGCCGGTCGCCGAAGGTCGGCGCCGCGCCGAGATGGAGCTGCCACCGCCGCTCGATGTCCGGCCGCGCCGTCTCGACGACGTCGAGCACGACGAGGTGCTCGTACCCGAGCCAGACGAGTTCGCGGATCCACGTCTTGCAGTTCGACGCCGGATTCGTTTTCGAGAGGTCGGCCCGGCACCGCGCTTCGGTCTCGGCGACCTGCCAGTCGGTGATGCGGGCGACGTCCATCTCGTTCCGCCGGCGGATCGCGAGCCACTCGTCCCACGTGCGGTGGTTCGTCTTCATCCCGAGCCGTGTGAGCTGGTCGCCGCGGTCGTCCTCGACGGCCGGGTCGGTGAAGAGCACGACGTTCGTCGACGCCGCGTTCCGGTGGTACTGGTCGCGCGGGCAGTCGTAGGGGTGGGTGTACTTGCTGCCGCGGGCGGCGAGCTCGGCGTTCCGGAAGATCTGGAACTGGCCGGCGGTCACGCTCCCGTGCACGTTGATCGGGTCGCCGGCCCGGAAGAAGACGTGCGCGGCGTCGTCCGGCTCGCCGGGCTTCGGCCACGAGCTGCGGAAGAACGCGTAGCCGCAGCTCTCGCGCCCGAAGAGCGCGGCGCGCGGCAGGTCGGCGAGCGGCTCGGGCCGCACCGTCGGGTCCCAGAAGATGAAGTTGTGGATGTAGGCCGAGTGGTAGAGCTTGACGCCGCACTTCCGATTCCAGCGGAGCGAGAGCGACCGGGCGCGGCCGTCGCGAGTGAGATACGTGGCCAGGTCGAGCCCCTGCGAGTACTGGTCCTTCACGTTCCAGTTGCTCATCCGCTGGTCGTTCGCGTCGGTGAACGAGACGCCCGGCCGGATGTACCAGAGGTGGAAGCGGGCGGCGTCGTCGAGCCAGGCGCCGCGATGCCGGCGGATCCACGCGGTCGGGTTCCGGCCCGTCGCCGACCACCACGCCGCCAGCACGTGTCCCAGGTCGGGGTAGGTGTAGTAGATCGTGTAGCGGCCGCCGGTCGCCGCGCCGTCGACCCAGTCGAACGCTTGGAACAGTTCGTCGGGGCCGAAGGTTCGCGCCAGTTCGAGGTACTCGTCGGCCTTGGCCGAATCGCCCTTCAGCGCGATCCCGGCGACGGTGACGGCGGCGAGCGCGCCGGGGGTGCGCGAGTAGAAGAACGGCGCCCCGCCCTGCCGGATGTGCTCGGCGAAATAGTCGGCGCCCTCCTCGATACGCCCGGCGGCCGTCTGGCGCGTGTCGTCGTCGAGCTCGTCACGGACCCAGTCGTAGAGCGCGGCGAGCCGGACGACGTTCATCCCCCGTTCGCTGACGTTCCCGCCCTTCCAGCCCATCTTTCGGAGCCCGGCGACCGCGGCCTCGAGGTCCTCGCGCCGGCCGTCGATCATCCATTCGAGCGCCCGGCCGAGCGGCCCGCGTTTCATCTTGTACCGGCGGCGGGCGTACTCGGGATGATGCGCCCGCTCGCGGAGGCGGCCGACCGTCAGGCCCTCGTAGCCCGGGGTCCCGTGTCGCCGGATGAACACCCGCGGGCGCTGGTCGGAGATCGGAGCATCGAACGGACTCTCGGACTCGCGTCGCAGCCCCGCGCAGCCGGCGGCGGTCACAGCCGCGAGACACAGAGTGATGCACAGGACTTGACGCATGAGATCGGGCACCTCGGCCGGGGACGATTGGCGGGCCGGTGATACCGGACGGCCGCGGTCCTGTCAAGCGAAGCCGCCGGCCGCCCCGTTCCCGCCCTCGAAGAGAGGCATTTGCCATGTCCAGTGTGATCAAGCTGGCGTGACTGTAGCCGGCCTCGATGAGGCCGGAGAAGGGCCGAGGTCATGGACCTCGGCTACAATTTGTGATAGCAGCAGGGGACATGGCAAATGCCTCCGAAGAGGGAGGACGTTGACGGGGAAACAGAGGGCGCGATATAATCCCGCCGTCCGCTGGAATCGGGAGAGCCTCTTGGCCAGGAAGAGGACACGTTTCGTCTGTCAGCAATGCGGCCACGTCTCGGCGCGCTGGGCCGGGCGCTGCCCGGGCTGCGGCGAGTGGAACTCGCTGGCCGAGGAGGTGGTGCGCCGGAAGGCGAGAACGAATGCCGAGCGGCCGAAACTGGACAGCGGGGCGCCGAGGCCGATCTCGGAGGTCGGACTGGACGAGCACGTGCGGCTGGAGACGGGGGTGGGCGAGTTCGACCGCATCCTGGGCGGCGGGTTCGTGCAGGGGTCGGCGGTCCTCGTCGGCGGCGATCCGGGGATCGGCAAGTCGACCCTCGCCCTGCAGGTCTGCGAGCGGGTGGCGGAGTCGGGCGTTCCGACGCTGTACGTGACGGGCGAGGAGTCGCTTGCGCAGGTGAAGCTTCGGGCGGGGCGGCTGGGCGTGGGGTCGGACCGCCTGCTGGTCGCGGCGCAGACAGACGTGGAGACGGTCGTTTCGGAGGCGAAGCAGATCGAGCCGGCGCTGCTGGTGGTCGACTCGATCCAGATGATCCACGACGGGGCCCTGGGCAGTGCGTCGGGCAGCGTGTCGCAGGTGCGGCAGTGTGCGGCGCGGCTGATCTCGCTGGCGAAGCAGACGGGGACGTCGCTGGTCCTGGTGGGCCACGTGACGAAGAGCGGGGCGATCGCGGGGCCGAAGGTGCTCGAGCACATGGTGGACACGGTGCTGTATTTCGAGGGGGACACGCACCACGCGTATCGGCTGTTGCGGGCGGTGAAGAACCGGTTCGGCTCGACGAACGAGATCGGGGTGTTCGAGATGCGGCGGGACGGGCTGCGCGGGGTGGCGAACCCGTCGGAGTTTTTCATCTCGGGCTACGGGGGCGGGGTCGGGTCGGCGGTGGTGCCGTGCGTGGAGGGGACGCGGCCGCTGCTGGTCGAGGTGCAGGCGCTGGTGACGCGTGCGACGTACGGGACGCCGGAGCGGCGGACGTCGGGGGTGGATCGGAACCGGGTGTCGATGCTGCTGGCGGTTCTGAGCCGCCGGGGCGAGCTGGAGCTGTTCGACCAGAACGTGTTTGTGAACGCGGCGGGCGGGGTGCAGGTGACGGAGCCGGCGGCGGACCTGGGGATCGCGGTGGCCATTGCGTCGAGTTTCACGGACAAGGCGCCGGCTCCGCGGTCGGCGTTCGTGGGCGAGGTCGGCCTGGGCGGCGAGATCCGGTCGGTGACGCAGATGGGCCCGAGGCTGGCGGAGGTGGCGCGGCTGGGGTTCGAGCGGTCGTTCGTGCCGGGCGACAGCGAGCGGGGGCTGCCGAAAGGCCTGGGGCTGGACATCGTCCCCGTTTCCCATATCATAGATGCCCTCGATGGGTGCAGGGGATGAAGGAGCCGGGCGAATGAGACGAGGAACCTGTCTGCTGGTGCTGGGGCTGGCGGCGGCGGTCGGCTGCAAGACCGTCCCCCTGGGCCACAAGCTCATCCGGGCGCAGGTCGATCCCGACGGCCGGCCGATGGCCATCCTGCCGTTCCTCGGCGGGGAGAGCGATACGCGCCGGGAACACGGGCTCTGGCTGGCGATGATGGCGCGGCAGATGCTGCAGCAGGAGTTTCCCGACCTGCGGATCGTCGGGCCGAAGGAGATGAACGAGATCCTCCCGCCGGAGGACATGACCGCCGTCCTCTCCGGTACGATGGCCCCGCTCACCCTGGGCCGGAAGCTGGACGTGAAGCTGGTGGTCGCGGGCAGGATGACTCGCTATTCGGTTCATCGGGACGACAAGCTGCGAACGTGGTTCGGGACGATCGGGTTCCGGTTCGGCGTGTACGACGTGTCGGGCGACCGGGCGGTTCGGATCGCTCACACGCGGGACGAGCGGTTCAGCCTCCCGGAGGACCTGGGAGAGCGGTTCCACGAGAAGTATGAGACGATGAGCAAGGAGACGTTCCAGGCGATGCTGTTCCGCCACGGGGCGAAGAAGGCGGCGCAGTTCTTCTACGATCACACGATCCCGGCGGGCCGGCTGGACCGGGCGAGGGCGATCGTGGGGACCCAGGGCTGACAGGCGTTTTCCGAGGAGCGGCAGATGGGGAAGAGCGAACCGTTGCGGGAGGAGTTGGGCCTGGTCGGCGAGGGGTTCGCCCGTGGATTCTCGCGGTTGCCGCTTCTCTGGCAGCTCGGGGGGACGATGCTCGCGGCGGCCTGTTTCGCGGTGTTTTTCGCCATCTCGCGGACGCAGGACGCGCTGGCGGCCTTTGTGCTGAACGGCGTCGGCCTCATCCTGGGGTATACGGTGCTCTGGGCGACGGGCTGCGTGGTGGTGTACGTGCTGGTCGCGGCGGAGCAGGGCCGCGAGGAAGCCGGGGTGGGGCCGCTGCACTACCTGATCGACCACCTGCGGGCCGCCGTGGTGTTCCCGCTGGGCCTGTCGGCGGCGGCGGTCGTCGTCGCGTTGTTGTTCATGCTCCCCGCCGTACTGTGGCGTTGGGACGTGGGGCGGGCGATCCTGGTGGTCCCGTCGGCGCTCGTGTTCGCGGTGGTGCTGCTCGGCGTGGCGGCGCTGTTCGTCCTGCTCTTCGTGGTGCCCGCGATGCTGGCCGTGGAGCGGCCGGGGCTGACCGAGGCGGCGAGTCGCGCCCTGCGGCTGCTCCGGACGCGAAAGCTGGCGCTGATTCGGCTGTTCGGCGTGGGCCTGTCGGTCTCCGCTTTGATCATCCTGCCCGCGGTGCTCCTGGTATTGGCGGCGCTGAGCGTCTGCTCCTGGATCCGTCAGGCGGCGACCGCGTCGCCGGCCTGCTACTCCGGGTTCACCCGGTTCATGCTCTGGCTGATGACCGCCGTGCTTCTCTGGGCGCCCATCTGTGTGCTGCCGCTCTCGTTCCTGAACGCGATGTCCCTGGCGGGGTATCGGGGGCTGGTCCGCGAGGCAGAGGGGAGAGACGCGCCGATGGACGAGGACCTGACCGTTGACGGCCCGGAGAGCGAGGACACGGAAGAGGCCGCACCGGGCGAACCGGAGGAGTAGGCGCGTGGACCTGGTCGAGCGAATCGAGAGCAAGGCGGCGGTGGTCGGGGTGATCGGGATGGGGTACGTCGGCCTCCCGCTCGTCCGCGAGTTCTGCAAGAACGGGTTCCGGGTGGTGGGGTTCGACATCGACGAGGTGAAGGTGGCCGACCTGAACGCCGGGCGGAGCTACATCCGCCACATCCCGGCGGACCTCGTCTCGCAGCTCGTGGCCGAGGGCCGGTTCCGCGCCACGTCCGACTTCGGCGAGCTCCGCGAGGTCGACGCGATCATCATCTGTGTGCCGACGCCGCTGACCCCGACGCGGGAGCCGGACCTGACGGCCGTGCTGGCGACGATGCGCAGCGTGGCGGCGCACCTGCGGGCCGGCCACCTGGTCGTCCTGGAGAGCACGACGTATCCGGGCACAACCGAGGAGGAATGCCGGCCGGTCCTCGAGGCGGGCGGCCTGGCCTGCGGGCGCGATTTCTTCCTCGCCTTCTCGCCCGAACGCGAGGACCCGGGGAACCCGAAGTTCTCCGCCGGGACGATCCCCAAGGTCGTCGGCGGCTGCGACCCGGGGAGCACCCGCGTCGCCGCGGCGCTCTACCGGCAGATCATCGTCGAGGTGGTCGAGGTCTCGTCCAGCCGGGCCGCCGAGGCCTGCAAGATCCTGGAGAACATCTACCGGGCCGTCAACATCGCCATGGTCAACGAGCTCAAGGTCCTGTTCGACCGGATGGGGATCGACGTGTGGGAGGTGATCGAGGCGGCGTCGACCAAGCCGTTCGGCTTCCAGCCGTTCTATCCCGGCCCCGGGCTCGGCGGACACTGCATCCCCATCGACCCGTTCTACCTGGCGTGGAAGGCGCGGCAGTACGACCGGCCGACCCGGTTCATCGAGCTCGCCGGCGAGGTCAACACGTCGATGCCCGAGTACGTCGTCGCCCGGCTGGGCGCCGCACTGAACCGGCAGGGGAAGCCGATCAACGGCTCGAAGGTCTGCATCGCGGGCATGGCGTACAAGCGGGACGTCGACGACATCCGCGAGTCGCCCTCGATCAAGCTGGCGAACCTGCTCCACGACGCCGGCGCCGTCGTCAGCTACAACGACCCGTACATCCCGAAGATGATCACCCGGCACTCGGACCTGAACCTGGAATCGGTCGAGCTGACCGACGCGTTCCTCGCCGAGCAGGACTGCCTGCTCATCGCGACCGACCACACCTGCTACGACTACGACCGGCTCGTCCGCCAGTCGACGCTCGTCGTCGACACGCGAAACGCCACGAAACACGTCCGGGACGGACGGGAGAAGATCGTCAAGGCCTGACCCGGCTGGCTCGAACGGGGGCCGAGCCGCCGCGGCAGAGAAGGGAAGACAGCGTGGCCGAGCCGAGGCTGGAAAACGACGCGCTCCGGGTCGACATCGAGCTGAAGCCGACCCTCCGCCTCTCGGTGACCGACAAGCGCAACGGGTTCCTCTGGAAATGCCCCGGCGCCCCGTTCACCTTCCACTACTGGCAGGCGGCCCAGTTCGCGGTCCGCAGCTCGGCCGTGGCGGCCGATCAGGGCTGGGAATTCCGGCTGATCCCCGACGAGGAACGGCTGGAGGTCCAGTGCTCGTGGCCGCGCGCGGCGTGCGGGTTCCGGGCGTGCCTGGCGCTGAAGGACACGGCGCTCGAGGTCTCGCTCCCGGCCCGCCGCCTGGTCGAGAATCGCCCGTTCGACGCCCGCCAGATGGCCGTCGACATCCTGCCCGGCCTCGGCGCGGCGACCACCGGCGACGACGGGTTCCTCCTCATCCCGCGCGGGAACGGAACGCTCTGCCGGTTCGACAAGGGCGAGAAGCGAACGGCCTCGCTGCTCACCTACGCGGGCGGCGACCGGGCGCTCACGGCGCCCGTGTTCGGCATCGCCCGCAGCGGCGCCGGCCTGCTGGGCATCACGACGAAGGGGGAGTTCAACAGCGAGCTGGTGATCGCCGCGAACGACGGCCCGGGCCGCGACCTCAACTACGCCGGCCCGCGCGGATGCCTGCGATTCCATCCCGCCGATGACCTCGAAGACGTCGACTTCCGGTTCCGCTACTGCTTCCTCGACGCGGGCGACGCCTCGCTGATGGGCATGGCGCGGACGTATCGGGCCTACCTGATCAACGCGCAGGGCCGGCCCACGCTCCGCTATCGCGCCAGCCAGAACCCGCTCCTGCAGTACGCGTCGGCCGGGCCGATCATCCACGTGCAGATGGCCGAGAAGCGCAGGAACTCGCGGATGACCGGCGACGGCAAGCTGGTGGTCAGCACCCGGTTCGCCCAGGTCCCGCGCATCGCGCAGGCGCTGCTCGACGCGGGGATCGAGGCGGCCAGCCTGCTGCTCGTCGGGTGGAACTGCGAGGGGCGCGACGGCCTGTACCCGGCCCGGTTCCCCGTCGAGAGCGCCGTCGGCGGCGCCGACGCCATGGCCGAGGCGCTCCGGGAGGTCCGACAGCTCGGGTTCCAGGTCGGCGCGGTCGACAACTACACGGACCTGTACCGGCGGTCGCCCGCGTCGCGCGAGGAGTTTACCGCGAAGCAACTGGGCGGCCGGCCGTGGCGCAACGGCGTGTGGGCCGGCGGCCCGGCCTATGTCATCTGCCCCCAGCAGGCCCGCGAGCGGCACGCCCAGCGCGACATGCGCCGGCTGCGCGACCTCGGGCTCGAAGGGATGCTCTACCTGGACCATTTCCCCGGCCCGGGGGTCCTCCGCTGCTACGACCCCGAGCACGCGCTGACCCGGGCCAAGTACGCGGGCGAGCTGGTCCAACTGATCCGGATGGCCCGCCGCACTTTCGGCCTCTGCGGGGTGTCCGGGCCGGGGGTGTTCGCCGCTCTCGAGGCCGACTCCTGCATGCTCCCCGTCGAGGAGGCATCGCCGGTCGACGAACTCGACCCCGCCTGGTTCGCCGACGAGCCGGCCCCGTTCCTCCCGCTCGCCCTGCACGGGCTGACCCTGCTGACGGCGGACGCCTCCGCCGACCCGCTCCGCGTCGTCGAGTTCGGCGCCACCCCCGTCTTCCCCCTCTCCGCCGACGCCCCCGCAGACGTCATCTCCCGGATGAACGGGTTCTGCCAGCGCTACATGGACGAGCTGGCCATCCTGGCCGACCAGTTCATCGAGGCCTACGAGACCCCCGGCGACGGGCTCCGGGTCGTCGGCTACCCCGACGACCGCCGGATCCTCATCAACCGGACCGACGGGCCCGCCGAGATCGACGGCGTCACCGTCGACGCCCGCAACTTCCAGGTCGTCTGATGGACGTCGCCGACATCCTCCAGCAGCGCGAGCAGACCATCGACGCGATCCGCCGATTCTTCAAGACCGCGGGTTTCGTCGAGGTGGAGACCCCGCTGCTCGTCCGCTCGCCCGGGCTCGAGCCGCATCTCGATCCGTTCGAGGTCCGCGCCCAGCCGCCGCTCTTCCTGGCCACGTCGCCCGAGTACGGGATGAAGAAGCTGGTCGGCGCCGGCTCGGGCAGCATCTTCCAGGTCGGCAAGGCGTTCCGAGACGAGCCGCCCGGCCCCGGGCACCTGCCCGAGTTCACCCTGCTCGAATGGTACCGCGCCGGGGCCGACTACCGCGCGGTGATGGACGACTGCGAGCGGCTGCTGGCGCACGTGGCGGGAGCGGTCTGCGGCGACACGACGATCGCCTGGCAGGGCCGCGAGCTCGACCTGGCGCCGCCCGCCGAGCGGATCAGCGTGCGCGACGCATTTCGCCGGGACGCGCGCCTGTCGCTCCGCTTCGACGAGCCGCTCGACCGCCTGCGGGCGCTCGCCGAGTCCGCCGGGTCGACCGACCTCGCCGACGACGACACGTGGGACGACGTGTTCTTCAAGCTCTTCCTTCGGTTCGTCGAGCCCCGGCTCGGCCGCGACCGGCCCACGATCCTCTACGACTACCCGGCGCGGATGGCCGCGCTCTCGCGCGTCAAGGAGGAGGACCCGCTCCTGTGCGAGCGGTTCGAGCTCTACGCCGGCGGGCTCGAACTGGCCAACGCGTTCGGCGAACTGACCGACCCGGCCGAGCAGCGCCGCCGGTTCGAAGCCGACAACGCCGAGCGCCGACGCATCGGCAAACCCGAGCTCCCCATCGACGACGACCTCCTCGACGCCCTGGGCCGCATGCCCCCCTGCTCGGGGATCGCGCTCGGCATGGACCGCCTGGTCATGCTGCTGACCGACACGCCCGACGTCCGGGACGTCGTCCCCCTGCTGCCCGGCTGAACCGCAACCCGGCGGATCGGGTCCCCGGCCCGCTCCTGCATTGCCCCCACTCGCCGGGATCTGCCGATTGCGCCGCCGGCGCGCCGGACCAGGGGGATATATACCGGAAGCCGCTTCCGCGAGAGTGGAACTGGGTCGGTACGTGTCCCCCGATGCATAACCAGAATCCGTTGATGCACCCTTCGGGGTCACAGGGCGACTTTTCGGTGTCCCTGACCGCGCGGATGTGATATCCTCTGCCCGGCTGGGCGGTTTCGCCCGACCCCGGGCGCGCAGCCCGGTCGGAAGCGAAGAGGGCCGCCCCGTTTCTTCGCAACGCTCGACCGGGAGGGACCATGCGACCTTTCTCGAGAGCCGGTGCGGTACTCACCACCACGATCGTGTTTCTGGCAGTCGGCTGCGGCCAGGGAGGCGAAGACTTGAAGGCGAAGTGGGCACGCTGGCAGAAGTACGCGAGGACGTACGAGGGCTCCGACCTGTTCCCGCCCCTGCGCTATCCGCGCGGGAACGACTGGCTGGCCTGCCACGAGGAGGCCGGCCAGACCTTCGAGGCATACGTGAAGAGCCGCCCGGTCAAGCTGACCCGGACCCGGCGCCGGATCGTCATCCAGCCGGTGGGGACGTTCACCGACGAACAGAAGGAAATGCTGGAGGCGATGCGCGAATACGTGGCCGTCTGCTTCCAGTGCAGGGCGGACAGGCTCGACCCCGTCCCCCTGCCCGAAAAGGGGTTCCGCAAGCGCCCGACCGGCCCGCAGTACCTGACGGGGCGCATCGTCGACGGGGTGCTCCTGCCCGGGCTGCCCGACGACGCGGCCGTGTCCATCGGGATCACCTGCGCCGACATCTATCCCGGGCCCGGCTGGAACTTCGTCTTCGGCGAGGCGCGCCTGCGCGACCGGGTCGCCATCCAGTCCCTCGCCCGATACTACCCCTCGTTCTGGGGCGAGCGGCCCGGGGACGACGAGACGACGATCGTGCTCCGCCGCGCCCTGGCCACCCTGGCGCACGAGATCGGCCACGCCTTCTCCATGCAGCACTGCGTCTATTTCCAGTGCAACATGAACGGCTCGAACTCGCTGGCCGAGAGCGACCGACGACACCTCCACCTCTGCCCCGTCTGCCTCCGAAAGCTGGCCTGGAACCGCGGCTTCGACATCCGCGAACGCTACCGAAAGCTCCGGGCCTTCTACAAGAAGCACGGCCTCGAGAGGGAAGCCGACTGGGTCGCCCGGCGGCTGAAAGAGATCGACCGAGAGGAATAGGTCTTGTAGGTCCTATAGGTCCCATAGGACCTATGGACGGCATGTGAAGCTGTGATGACCCCGCGCGAACGACTGTTGGCCGTGCTCCGGGGCGAGGTGCCCGACTGCGTCCCGGTCGCGCCGGGCCCCCGATGATGCGGCCGACGGCGGCCGGTTCATCCTCTCCGCCGGCGACCAGTGCGGCCGCGACACCCCCGACCGCAACCTCCCGCGCCATGGTCGAAACCGCCCGGACGTACGGGCGGTGCGACTGACCATTCCATGGATGCGGCGCCGGGCGGAGCCGCCGGGGCGGCTCACCGCCGCTCGCGGGAGAGTGCGGAGCGGAAGGCGTCGGGCGCGTTGGCCCAGCGCTCGGCCTCTTCGGGGCTGATCTTGCCCTGGCGACACAGGCCGACCAGGCATTTCTCGAGCGTGCACATGTGGTCGCGGGCGCCCGTCTGCATGGCGGAGTAGACCTGTGCGATCTGCATGTTGCGGATCAGGGCGCCGACCGCCGGCGTGTTCCGAAGCACTTCCATCGCCACCGTGCGGCCGTGCCCGTCGGTCCGCGTCACCAGTTTCTGGGCGATGACCCAGGTGAGGCAGAGCGAGAGGTGGGCGGCGACTTCGTCGTGCCGCTCCTCGGGGAACATGTCGGTGATCCGGGTGACGACGCCTTTCGCGTCGCGGGTGTGGAGGGTGGTCAGGACGAGGTGGCCCGTCTCGGCCGCGGTGAGCGCGTTCTGCATCGTCTCCTTGTCGCGCATCTCACCGACGAGGATGATGTCGGGATCCTCGCGGAGGATGGCGCGGAGGCCGCCGGCGAACGTCGCCGTGTCCCGACCGACCTGCCGCTGCGAAATGGCCGCCAGCTTGTTGCTGAACATGTACTCGATCGGGTCTTCCAGGGTGATCATGTGGCAGCGGCGGGTCTGGTTGATCCGCTCGATCAGCGAGGCGATGGTGGTCGATTTTCCCGACCCGGTGATCCCGGTGAGGATGACGAGCCCCTGGCGGAGGTTGACGATGTTCTGCCACACGAAATCGTCGGGGAACCCGATGTCCTCGACCTCGGGCGTCTCGATGGGCAGCATTCGGATCGCCGCGGCCAGCCCTCGCCGGTCCCGGAAGATGTTCATCCGGAACGAGAGCCCGGCGGTCGAGTACGAGGCGTCGATCTCCTCCACGTCGTCGAGGCGCTCTTGCTGTTCGGGCGAGAGCGTACCCGCGATGAGCTTGCGGACCGTGTCGGCGGTCAGCCGGTCTTCCTCGCGCTCGCTCCAGGGCACCATCTCGTTGTCGATGCGATAGTAGGGCGGCGAGCCGCACTTCAGGTGCAGGTCCGAGATGCGCGACATCCCCCCCTGCATGAACCCCTTCTGCTTGAACTGCAGCAGCAGGTCCCGCATGCTCAGCCTGCGCCGCTTGCCGTCCGGGCAGGTGCACTCGTACACCTTCTGCTCGACGAGTTCCGTCTCGACGTCCGGCGGGGTGGGCACCGGATCTTCGCTCATCAATCGTCTCCCAGAGCAACCGGCCGCATTCATTCTACCCGGGTCGAGGCGCGGCGCAAGCCGACGACGCCGGCCGGCCGCGGGCTCGGCACCCGCATGAAGGGTCGGCGCCTGCGGCGCCGCGTGCAGCGGAAAACGAGAAACGGCGCCCCGAGCGACGAAGCGACCGGGAGGGAAAGTGTTCGTCTGTGCGCACAGACGAACACTTTCGCCCCAACCCCCGCCCTCGCCCGCCCACTCGCGTTGACGAATCGGCGGGCGGCAAGTAGAATTCACCGCAGGATGGAGGCGCGATGTTCACCGGGATCGTTCAGACATTGGGGCGGGTGACGCGCGTCGAGCGGGCGCCGTCCGGCGCGCGGCTCGGGATCGACCTCGGCTCGCTCGCCGAGGACACGGACTATCGCGAGAGCGTCTGCGTCAGCGGCGCGTGCCTGACCGTGGCGGCGCGGGCCGGCACCGAGTGCCTGTTCGACGTCATCGCCGAGACCCTGTCCCGCACGACCCTCGGCAAGCTGCGCCCGGGCGACCGCGTCAACATCGAGCTCGCGCTCCGGGCCGGCGACCCGCTGGGCGGGCATTTCGTGCTCGGACACGTCGACGCGACGGGCACGATCGAAAGGCCGGGCCGCGCGCCGGAGGCCGAGATGCACGTCCGCGTCCCCCCGGCCCTCGTCGACGAGATCGTGCCGAAGGGATCGATCGCCGTCGACGGCGTCAGCCTGACCGTGGTCGACGTGACCGCCGATTCCTTCTCCTGCGCCCTGGTCCCCACCACGCTCGACGAGACGACCCTCGGGTCGAAGCGGCCGGGAGACGACGTGAACGTCGAGACCGACATCCTCGGCAAGCACGTGCTCCGCGTCCTGCGCCGCCCGGCGGCGTCCGGCGCACTCACCCTCGAAAAGCTCCGCGAATCCGGCTTCGCCTGAACGGACCGACGACGATGCGCTAATCGGAGGACTCGCCCATGCAGACCGAGTCGACCGCGCCCGCCGATCCCCGCTCGACCAGCCGCCGGCCGTGGGCGGCCGCAGCGGCGCTCTTCCTCTGCTTCAGCATCCTCTACATCGGCCTCCGCTCCGGCCAGTACAACGGCGACATGGTCTGGCAGTCGCGCGTCGCCGAGGGCACAAAGGACATCGAGCTGCAGCCCGACCACCTCTTCTACAGCCCGATGGTCCGCGCCATCTACGACGCCTGGCGGGCCCTGGGGCTCCCGGGCCGCGCCCACGTGGCGCTGCAGACGGTGAACGGCCTGTTCGGCGGGATGATCGTCGCCATCCTCTTCCTGATCCTGTGGCGGCTGACGAAACGCGCGAGCCTGTCGGCCTTCGCCGCCGCGTTCTTCGGGCTCACCCCCTACGTCTGGCACCACGCGACCGACGTCGAGACGTACGCGTCGACCAAGGCGTTCCAGATCCTCGCCATCTATTTTATGTTCGTGCTCGCGTCGCGGACCGAGCGGGCCCGGCCGTACCTCCTCGCGGTGGTCGTCGCCGTCCTGCACGCGCTGGCGACGTATCTGCAGTACCTGCACGTGATGCCCTCCCGATTTTTCCTCGGAAATTAGAGTACGAGCTTTACAAACTATTGTAAGATTAACACCTTTTTTAGTTAAGATGT
>JAWODX010000125.1:0-5023 GCA_046483085.1 Planctomycetota bacterium | reverse complement strand
GCATGGAATGGCTTAACGGCACCAGCAAAATGCTTGTTACAACAGAAGGTACTGAAAGCCTCCTCCTTTTTCTATATCTACAAGGAGGAGGCTTTCACTGTCGATATAAGGTTAGCACGGCAACGCTACAGTGTCGCAAGCGGATGGGCGTAAGGCACGGGCGAGGAACACAGTACGGAACTCTTCACCTGTATCGTGGCAGACAAGAATGTCTGCCCCACCCATGCGGCGGACTTTGGCCGGTGGGGCAGGCATTTCTGCCTGCCCGGCCATTGCGCGGGGCTGCCGGAGCGCAGGCAGCGAAGAAAAGCAGGGTTGTAGGGTTAGGGGGTTGGCCCCCGGGCCTGCCCGCGAGGTTCCTCTGCCATCCCGATCAGGAGGTACAGGACCGTGAATCGGAATCGACTGTATGTATTCGCCGCCGTGATCGTCGTCGGGATCCTCATCGGGATCTATTGCCTGACCGGGTCGTCGGGCGGCGGGAAGCCGACCGCCCCGGAGCCGGCGGACGCGCCAGCGGACGACGGGCGCCTGCCCGCCAACGACCTGGGCAGCGCCGAGCAGTCGGCCGCCCGGGCCATGCTCGACCAGGCGCAAGCGATGAAGGATTCGCCGGAAAAGGTCACGCTGCTCCGCCAGGCGTACAACGAAGACCCCACGGGCCAGGCCGGCGGCCTCGCCGCCGTCGAGCTCGGCGATTACTGCAAGCGGAACGGCGAGATCGAGAAGGCGACGAAATGGTACCGGCTCGCCCGGCGCTGCCCGCTCGTCGGCCAGCTCAAGCGGATCGACCAGGAACTCGAACAGGCCCGGTCCGTCGAATCCGCCCGCACCCTGTCGAAAATCCACACCGAAATCTACGAGGTCAAGTCCCGCGACGCCCTGTGGAAGATCGCTCGCGACAACGGGACGACCGTGGGCGCGATCATGGACCTCAACGGGATGAGCAACACGCTCATCCACCCCGGCGACCGGCTCAAGCTGCCACAGGGCCGGTTCGACATCGTCATCTCCAAGAGCAAGCACACGCTCACCCTGCTCCAGAACGGCAAGCCCGTGAAGATGTACCCCGTCGGCCTGGGCAAAGACGGGTGCACGCCGACCGGCACGTTCCACGTTCAGAACAAGCTGAAGGACCCCCGCTGGAAGGGGATCATCCCGGCCGGTGACCCGCAGAATGTCCTCGGGAGCCGGTGGATCGGATTCGACCGGACCATCGGCATCCACGGCTGCCGCAAGGAGGAGGAAGATACCATCGGCGCCGACGCCTCCAAGGGCTGCGTCCGCATGTACGACAAGGACGTCAAGGAGCTCTACAAGTACCTGGTGGTGAAGAAGAGCAAGGTCACCGTGATCGAGTAGCCGCCGACCGCCACGGGCTTGCCAGGAACCCCGCCTGCCGGTAAGATTGCCCCGGACGTGCTTGCAGAAAGGGGCTGCCCGTGGACGCACTCCTGGCGGTGAACATCGGCAACAGCCGCGTGGGCCTCGGCCTGTTCGACCTCGCACGTTCCCGCGCCCCCCTCCCCCGGCCGGACTCGGCAACGTCGGTACCGGTGGGCGATCCCGACGAGTTCTCGCCGGACTTCGAGACCGACGCCGAGCCGACGGCCTGCGTCCTCGCCTCGGTCAACCCGAGGGTCGAGGCCGCGGTCGTCGGGTGGACCCGCGCCCGGTTCGGCGTCCCCGTCCGCCGCTTCCCCGACGACGTGCCGGCCCCCTGCCCGAGCGCCTATCGGCCGCCCGAGAGCGCCGGGGCCGACCGCCTGGCCAACGCCGTCGCCGCGTTTGCCGAACAACGCCGCGCCTGCATCGTCGTCGACGCGGGCAGCGCGATCACCGTCGACGCGGTCGCCGACGACGGCACGTTCCTCGGCGGGGCGATCCTCCCCGGCCCCGTCCTCGCCGCCGGCGCCCTCGCGTCGAAGACCGCACTGCTCCCGGAGTGCGAGCCGCGCGACGAGGGGGCGCCCATCGGCGCGAGCACGGGCGAGGCCATCCGGTCGGGCATCCTGCGCGGCGCGGCCGGCGCGGTGGATCGGCTCGTCGCCGACGTCGGCGCGGAACTGGGCGGCGGTCCGCCGGCTGTGCTCACCGGCGGCGCGGCGCCGATTCTGCAAAGGCTGTGTCGGACCGAGTGGGTGGTCCGGCCGCATCTCACGCTGTCCGGGCTGGCGCTGGCGGCTCTCAGATTTCGGGAGCATTAGCACGACAACGCTACGTCTCCTCGCTGCCTGCGGTCCGGCAGCCCCGCGCAACGGCCGGGCAGGCAGAAATGGCTGCCCCGCCGGCCAGAGTCCGCCGCATCGGTGGGGCAGACATTCTTGTCTGCCACCACACAGGTGAAGAGTTCCGTACTGTGTTCCTCGCCCGTGCCTTACCCCCATCCGCTTGCGACACTGGAGCGTTCTCGTGTTAGACGCGGCCCAGATCGGCGCGATTTTTCTCTTGACAGGCGGCGGCCCGGCGTGTAACACAACCGCGGCTGGACCGGACAACGGGGCTGATCTTGGATCTGATGATCGCACACGTGGACCATTGTCTACCCATTGTTCCCATTATCCTCCGGTCGATCCCCGGAGCCGTGTCCACATTTCTTGTAACAGCGCGGATAGGTCTTCGGGGCGGGCGGTGATGTCTGGTCGCCCGCCCCCTGCGCGCTCCCACCGGTCGCCGCACCCGCCCCGCCGCCCAATCGCCTGTGTCGGACGAAGCGGAAGTGGTCGACTGAGCAAGTCAGCGGATGCGCCGAGCCACGCTTGACACCGGTGGCCGGTCCCGATATAAAAGCAAAGGTCGTTGGAGCGGCGCAGGCGCGCCGACGGAGGGGACGAATGGACCGATCATCTGTCCGCGCGGTTTCGCTTCTCGCCCTCATTGTGTCCTGCGGCGCCCTCCCCGGCTGTTCGCCGGCCACCGAGCCGGAGGCCCGCGCCGACACCGAGCCGGCCGCGGCGGAGGACCGTGTCCTCGTGGTCTCCATCGAGGGCCCCATCAACCGCGTCCAGGGGGCGTTCCTCCACCGCGTCCTGGCCGGGGCCGGCGATGAGTTCGACGGGGCGGTCTTCGTGCTGGACACGCCCGGCGGGCGGATCGACGTGATGTCGACGATGTCCGACGAGATCGCCGGCCTCGACATCCCGACTGTGTCGTTCATCGACGGCTGGGCGCTCTCCGCCGGGGCGTTCGTCGCCATGTCGGCCGACCGCATCTACATGACCCCGGGCGGGATCATCGGGGCGGCGCGCGCCTACATCCCGGGCCCGGACGGCGTGCCGGTCCAACTGCCCGAGGACGTCGCCGAGAAGTTCGCCTCGGTCAACCGGGCGCAGTTCCGGGCGCTGGCCGAGCAGAAGGGGTATCCGCCGGCCATCGCCGAGGCGATGACCGACGAGTCGATCGAGGTGGTCAAGGTCGAGTACGACGGCGAGGTCCAGTATCTGACCAGCGACGAGCTGGAGGCGATCCGGGCCGACCCCATCGAGAAGGAGAGGCTCCGGGTCATCGACACGGTGTCGGCGGCGGGCAAGCTGATCACGTTCACGGCGAAGGAGGCGGTGACATACGACGTCGCCACGAAGGTCCTGCCCGACCTCGACGCGGTCCTGTCCGAGAACGGCTGGTCGGAGAAGACGGTGATCCGCCGGGAGCAGGAGATCTCGGACAAGGTGGTCGCCTTTCTGACATCGCGGCCGATCGTCTCGCTGCTCGTGCTGCTCGGGTTCGCCGGCGTCTGGCTCGAACTGAAGATGCCCGGGTTCGGGGTTCCGGGGACGGTGGCCGCGCTCGCCTTCGTGCTGGTCTTCGCCTCCCAGTTCGTCCTGGGCAACGCGCACGCGGCGGAGATCCTGCTCTTCATCGTCGGTCTGGCCCTGCTGGGGATCGAGCTCTTCATCACCCCCGGTTTCGGGGTGATGGGCGGCGCCGGGATCGCCTGCCTGTTCGTGTCGCTCATCCTCGCCATGCAGCCGTTCGTGGTGCCCGCCCGGCCGTGGGAGGTCGAGGCGCTCCAGGTCAACCTGCTGGCCACGCTGATCGGGGTGGGCGGCTCGTTCGTGGTCCTGCTGGTCGCGGCGTGGCTCATCCCCGGTACCCCGATCTTCAACCGCCTGACCCTGCAGACCGAGATGAAAGCGGACGAGGGATTCGGCAGCGGCGTCCGGGAGGGCCAGGCCCTGGTGGGACGGGTCGGGACGGTGATCACCGGCCTGCGCCCGGCGGGAACGATGCGGATCGACGACAAGCGGTACAGCGTGGTGTCGGACGGCGAGTTCGCGCCGGCGGGCGGCCGGGCGCGGGTGATCCGGGTCGACGGCCCGCGCATCGTGGTCGCGCCGGTCGCCCAGGAAGGCGAGAAGAAGGCGCCGGACTTCGCACCCTGACGGAGACAATGGATGGAAGGGATCACGCTGGCGATCGTCCTGCTCGTGCTGGGGATGGCCGCGATCTTTCTGGAGGCGTTCATCCCGTCGGGCGGCCTGATCTCGGTGGGCGCCGTCGCCTCGCTGATCGCCGCGGTCGTCGTGGCGTTCACCCAGTCGGGCGCGACCAGCGGCGTCGTCTTCCTCATCCTCGCCCTGCTCCTCTCGCCGGTCTGCCTCGTCCTCGCCTTCATGCTGCTGCCCAAGACGCCGATCGGGAAGCGGCTCATGCTGGCGGAGAGCCAGACGAAGGAGGCGGGTTTCGAGCCCCAGGGCGAGAAGGATCGGGACCTGGTCGGGAAAGAGGGCGTCTCGCTGCCCACCCTGCGGCCGCCGGGCGAGGCCCGCATCGACGCCCGCCGGTACGACGTCGTCACGGAAGGCGACCTGATCGAGCCGCAGACGAAGATCGTGGTGCACAAGGCGGACGGCAACCGCATCGTCGTCCGCCGGGCCCGGCAACACCGGAGCCTGCACCTGTCGGACCCGATCGTCGGTGAGCCACTGCTGGAACTGCGGATCCGGAAAACTGATCTGTGTACGTTTCTCTGTCCCCCGTTTCCCGCAGCGACCGCGGTGCTGCGGCGGCATTGACACGAAAC
>JAWODX010000074.1:0-5115 GCA_046483085.1 Planctomycetota bacterium | reverse complement strand
GCCCCGCGACGAGGTCGCCGAACGATACCTCGTGCCCGACGTCGATGAGTTCATCGCCCGCGTGAAGGCGGCAATCCGCTTCTGGGATGGAGTCGAACTGTGATCGAACTGGAACTCCCCTGTCCGCCGAGCGTGAACCACTACTACCGGCACGTGGGCCGGCGCACGCTCATCAGCCGCGAGGGCCGGCGATTCCGTGACCGCGTGGGGCGGGCGCTGGCGGCCGCCGGCATCGAGCCGGTCGACGGCCGGCTGGCGGTCCGCATCGAAGTGTATCCGCCCGACCGCCGACGCCGGGACATCGACAACGTGCAGAAGGCGCTCCTCGACGCGCTCGAGCACGGCGGCGCGTACCACGACGACAGCCAGATCGTGACGCTGCTGGCCGAGAAGCGCGGCCCGGTGTCCGGCGGGCGGGTGATTGCGAGGATTGACCGTGCGAACGACTGACCGACGGCTTCGAATCGAACAGCGGCCCTCGAACGAGGTGCACCGCCGCGACTACGGCAACGGGCCGGCCCGGTCGGCTCCGTGCCGCTACTGCGGGCGCCCCACGGTCGAGGACGTGGCGTTCAGCGCCCAGGCCGGCCGCTACCTCGGCTACTGCCACAGCTGCCGGCGGATGCTGGCCGGCACGCCGGAGCCGATCGAGGCGGTGCCGTGGCCCGGACGCCGGTCGCGCTCATAAGGAGGTGACACGTGTCGGAACAGGGACGAACCGTCCGCTGCAGGCGGTGCGGGAAACGCTTCACGATGCGCGCCGAACTGGCCCGGCGGCTTGTCGCCGTCCGGAGCACGAACTGCCCCCGCTGCCGCCGCTGCCAGCTCAAGGCGAAACGCGAGACCGCCCGGGCGATCCGCGCGTACCACCTGTTCCTGCAACGTCGCGAAGAGGTTCGCCGGCGAGACAGCCTGCTCCGCTTCTCAAGACTCAGGTGAGAACGAATGCGTGACGAGGAATTCGGCAGGAGACAACACGGGAATAGCGGAATCGGGGAAACCGCCCGCGTCGCGGGTGACAAGGCAGGACGCGTCCCCGCGCAAGGCGCTGAAATACTGCACCGCATCCTCGAAGTCATCGAACTCCGCGTCGATGGCCTGATTCAGAATCTGCTCGTCGCATGCCACGGGTGTGAAGGTGTCCCGCAGCTGGGTCATCGTGGCCAGCGCGACGCGGCGACTGCGGAGCTTCCGGACCACGTAGTAGATGTTCGTAAAGCTGATCGCCGATACCAGCCCGCGGATCCTGCCCTGCTCGGCGAGGGTCCAGATCGCCACGGAATCGTCGTAGAAAGGAGTTCGCTTCGCAAGCACGTCGAGGAGGACGTTTGTGTCGACGAACACGTTCATTCGTTCAGGTCATACCGTTCGAGAAGGGCGTCCTCCAAGACCTCACGGTCCGTCTTGCCGTCCGGCAGCCGGATCACACCGCTGGCCTTCGCCGCAATCGGGCCCGTGGGGATGCCGCGGGTCCGGTCCCGTCGATCGGCCAGGCCATCGATCAACCGGGCAAACATCGCGGAGACACTCGTCCCGTTCTCCTTGGCCAGGCGCTTGGCCGTCTTGATGACCTGCTCATCCGCGCTCAGGGTCAGTTTCTTCATCGTCGGCCCCTATGTTACGTACCCATCACACACAATTATACGTAGTGCCGGCAGGCGGCGCAAGTCGGAATCCTCCATATTTCCCCGGGACCACTGAGCCATGCGATTGAGGCCCTACCAGCGCGAAGCCGTTGAAGCCGTGTATCGGCACCTGCGCGAGCGGGAGGATAACCCATGCGTCGTGATCCCGACCGGCGGCGGCAAGAGCCTGCTGCTGGCGACCATCTGCGCCGACGCCGTCAAACGGTGGGACGGGCGCGTCATCGTGCTCGCCCATGTGAAGGAGCTACTCGAACAGACCGCCGAACACATCCGAACCGTCGCGCCCGCGCTCGACGTCGGCATCTACTCGGCCGGGCTCCGCAGCCGCGACACCGACCACTCCGTGATTGTGGCCGGCATCCAGTCGGTCTACAAGCGGGCCTGCGAGCTGGGGAGCTTCGATCTCGCCCTGGTGGATGAATCGCATCTCATCCCGCCAGAGGGCGACGGAATGTTTCGGCAATTCCTGGCGGACGCCCACGTGATCAACCCGTACGTCCGAACCGTGGGCTTCACCGCCACGCCGTACCGGATGAAGAGCGGGACGATCTGCAAGCCCGACCACTTCCTGAACACGGTCTGCTACGAGATCGGGGTCAAGGAGTTGATCCGCGACGGCTACCTCTGCCCGCTCAAGACGAAAGCGGGCGTCGCCCGGGCGGATATGTCCGGGCTGCACGTGCGCGGGGGCGAGTACATCGCCACCGAAGTCGAGGACCTGATGGACGAGGAGGAGCTGGTCCGGGCTGCGTGCGGCGAACTCGTCGAGCAGACCCAGGGCCGCCGGTCCATCCTGATCTTCGCCTCGGGCATCAAGCACGGCCGCCACGTCCAGAGCATCCTGCAGGAGGAGCACGGCGTCGAGTGCGGGTTCGTGTGCGGCCGGACACCGACGAACGAGCGCGAAGCGCTTCTCGCCCGCTTCCGCCGTGAGCAGCAGGCCGGGTTGTTCGGCGACGACGGGCCGCTCCGGTACCTGTGCAACGTCAACGTGCTGACCACCGGCTTCGACGCGCCCAACATCGACTGCGTGGCGATGCTCCGGCCGACGCTCTCGGCCGGGCTTTTCTACCAGATGGCCGGTCGTGGGTTCCGGCTCCACCCCGACAAGGACGACTGCCTCATCCTGGATTTCGCAGGGAACATCCTGCGGCATGGGCCCGTCGATCAGATCCGGATCCGCGAGCCCGACGCGAAGGGCAGCGGCGAGGCGCCGGCGAAGGAATGCCCGGACTGCCATGAGGTCGTGCTCGCGGGCTACGCAGTCTGCCCGGTCTGCGGCTACGAGTTCCCCCCGCCGGAACGGACGAAGCACGAGGCAACCGCCTCGACCGAAAGCGTGCTATCCGGCGAGACGACGGTCATCGACTACGAGGTCCAGGGAGTCGTCTACACCGCGCACCGCAAGCGCGGCGCGCCGCTGGACCACCCACGGACGATGCGCGTGGAATACCAGGTCGGCCTTGGGAGCTACATCTCGGAATGGATCTGCATCGAGCATTCCGGCTGGCCGCGGCAGAAAGCGGAGTCCTGGTGGCGGGAGCGCTCGCACGAGACGTGCCCGACGAGCGCGGACGAGGCAGTCGCCGCCGGACAGTCCGGCGCCCTGGCCGAGACGCTCGCGATCAAGGTGAAGCACACGTCGGGCGACGAGTTCGACCGCGTGATCGGCTATACCCTCGGCCCGCGACCGCGGCTGCCGGGCTGGGACGAAGAGCTGGAGGAAGACGCCGAGCCGGTCAGCTCGTGGATCGACGAAGAGGACGTGCCGTTTTGAACAGGACAGAGCAAGGAACGCGAAGGAGCGAACGATGAGTGGTGATGCGAAGAAGGAACGCTACCTCGTCAACGACGGGACAAAGACGCACGAGATCCATGCCACAGATTGGATTCAGGATATGGACGGGCTGCGATTCGATGTCGACGGCCGGATCTGCGCGTGGTTCCGACACTGGGCCTGGTGGAAGCTGGCGGAGACGGCCGGACAAGACCCCGAGGAGGTGAGATGCCCGCCCTGAGCTTCAGCATCCCGCACCTCGTGCCGGCGATCCTCGACGGGACAAAGGTGAACACGTTCCGTGTCGTGCGTACCGGGAAGCCGTGCCGGTTCGACGTTGGGCGCCCGCTCTACCTCTACTGGAAGCAGCGGACGCGCGACTGCACAAAGCTCGCCGAGGCACGTTGCGTCGACCTCGTTCCGTTCCTGCCCAAGCGCCCGAGCCGGTGCACGCCGGACGGCTTCCTCATCGAGCCGCCCCGGCGCCTCGGAACGAGTCTGGACGACCTCGCCAGAGCGGACGGCTTCGAGACCTGGTCAGGCCTGCAAGCCGAGCTCTGGCGGATGTACGGGAAGCTCTTCCTCGCTGGCGGCGTCGCGGCGGTCGTGTCCGTGCGGTGGGCCGGGCTGCAGGAGGACCTGTTCGCGAGGACGCGGTTGGGCAGGCTGGGCGTGCCGACGACTGAGGACCAGGCGGAAGGTTCATCGCCGTGACGAAGCCCGAAGAGAGCCCCATGCTCAAGGCGGCGCTCCAGTACGCCGCCCTCGGCTACCCGGTCTTCCCATGCTGGCCGCGGACCAAGGTGCCGATGACCCGGCACGGCTTTTACGACGCGACGACAGGCCCGGAGCAGATCAAACAGTGGTGGACACGGCAGCCCGACGCGAACATCGCGATGCCAACCGGCGCGGCCAGCGGGGTTGTCATCCTCGACATCGACCCGCGGCACGGCGGGCACTACGGCTACGAGAACCTGATTGCAGAGAACGAACCGCTGCCCGAGGCCCCGGAGGCACTGACCAGCGGCGGCGGCCGCCACATCAGCCTCGCCCACCCGGGCTTCTATGTCAAAGGGGACAGCGACGGCAACCTGGCCGCCGGCGTGGACATCAAGGGCGACGGCGGGTACGCGATGATGCCGCCGAGCGTCCACCCCGGCGGCTGGACCTACGAGTGGGAGCTCTCAAGCCACATCGCCGACGTTCCGCCACCGCCGTGCCCCGACTGGCTTGCCGACCGCTTCCGGGAGCTCGCGACGAAGAGCGGGCGCGACGGCCCGGTCGTCGGCGCCGACGGCAACCCGATCCCCGAAGGTCAGCGGAACAACACCCTCGCCCGGCTCGCCGGCGGCATGCGCCGAATGGGCATGTCGCGGGACGAGATGCTCGCGGCCCTGCTCGCCACGAACGAGGGCCGATGCAAGCCGCCGCTCTCCGAGAAAGAAGTCGAGCAGGTCGCGTCGAGCATCAGCCGCTACGAGCCGGACCAAATCACGGTCGCGGTCGTCGAGAACCATTGGGGCCAGATGGCCGACGGCGAGATGTGGGCGAACGGGCTGCGCGTCGACGCCGCCTGCCTTGCCGACGTTGCACCAGAGCCGGTCCGCTGGCTCTGGCCGGGCCGCTTCGCACTCGGCAAGCTCTCGCTCATCGCGGGCGAGCCGGGACTCGGCAAGAGCTTCTTCACGCTCG
>JAWODX010000062.1:0-2874 GCA_046483085.1 Planctomycetota bacterium | reverse complement strand
CGTGTGTCTGCGGGCACTTGTCCGCGTCCGGCGGCAGCTCGCCAAGGCGGCCGCGGAGGACCGCAATCTGGAGCAGGCGGCGCAGCACCTGGATACTGGTGCGAGCGCCGTGGCGCTGGTCCGCAGGGCGTTTCAGACCGAGCCGCCTTCGGACCCCAGTGTATTCGACCGGCTGAGCGAGCTCCAGCGGGACGTGGCGGACGCGGCGGATCTGATGCGCCGCAAGCACGCGGCGAAGGTGGAGGCGGAGCGGGGGCGGGCCCGGGAGCGAACTCGCCGTGAGGCCCGGCGGAGCGTGCAGAGCGCGATGTCGGACGCGAACCGGCTGTACGCCGATGCCAAGGGTTTCTGGAACGACGATGAGGACCGGATCATCGAGGCGCTCATCCGTCTGGACGACGTGGCACATCTGCTCGCGGACGTCCCGATCTCGCTGCGTGAGTTGTATGCCGACGTCCGAATCAAGTGCCTGAGCGAACTGGGGCGCGACGATGAGGAGCGCTACCGCGTGAGGACCCTGCTGCTGAATTGCGACCGGGAGCGGTGACGGGTCCGTGTGGTACACGGCGGGATATGATATGAGAACCACGAGAAGGAGAACGCTGATGAGTTCGATGAACGGTTGCCGCTGTGTGGTGATTCTGGCAGTGTTGTTCGCGTCTTCGGCCGCCGGGGCGATGCCGGGGGCGGCTCACGACCAGCTGGCGACGCTGATCCTGGAGACGCCGGCATCGAACGGCGGAGCGGCCGGACTGGATCTGACGCAGGTGGAGTCCATTCATCGATGGATCGATAACCCGGCGACGAAGACGGGGCAGTACACGAACCGGGTCATCGGCAAGCCGGTGCATCCCACCAATCACGGGCATCTTCGCCACAACCCGATCCGGACGACGCGGGCTCTGAGCGGGACGGGCGGGATCGATCAGGCGAAGCTGAACGTGGCGCGATTGCACAAGATCGGGGACGTGGCGGAGAACGTGGCCGGCGTGGACGGGTGGCAACCGACGGCCCGGATGAAGCGAGAGGCGAAGCAGATCGTACGTTACGTGAAGGATCATCATCGCTTGCCGGACAAGCTGCCCGAGTGGGTGGACAAGCGGGGACCGATTTACGAGCCCGAGGTGGCGCAAGGGGCCTTGTCGAAGCGGCTGGCATTCGCCGGCAAGGTCGGCGGCGGTGTGTTCGTCGGTCGGCTCCTCATCGAGGGCGGCCTGGACGTTCGGCGCTACCTGAAAGGCGATCTGTCGAAGGCGGCTTTTCAGGAGGCGCTCCGCGGGGACTTTATCAAAGCGAGCGGGTCCGGCGTGCTGACGGCGACCGTACTTGTCTGCTTCACGAATCCCGGGACGGCCCTCGTGGTGGTGGTCGCGACGGGCGCCTGCGTGGTCGTGGATTTGGTCCATAACGGGGCGTCGTATCACCTGGGCGCGAAAAGACGGGCCCGGGCGCAGTTCCGGCGGGAGCTCCCGTCGGAGTTTCGGAAGGGCCTCGTGCCCGAGTTGGTCCGTCCTGACCCGAGCTTGCGCCGTTTTCATAGAAAGCGTTTCGCCCGGTGGGTGCGCAGATCCGGGGAACCGGAGTCCGCGTCGCGATCGGCCGGGCAGAGTGTCTCGGGCCGCACGGATGGCCGGGACCGCTATTTCGACAATCAGGTACTCGAGAAAGGGAGATGACGATGACGATGTCAACTGCTGACTGGGACGCCGAGGGTGATTTTGACAGGGCGCGGGACTGCGCGAACGACCCGGACCGGCTGCAGGACCTCGGGCAGTCTGCCGAGGAGAAGGCCGAACGGCGGGCAGGAGAGCTGGGTTCGGCGCTGGCGGATCTGCTGACGTTGATCCGCCTGGTGCGGGCGTGGGTGGGCCGAGAGTACGTTCGGGTGCCGTGGCATGTCATCGTTCAGGTGGTCGCGGTGCTGATCTACTTCGTCAACCCGTTGGACATCATTCCGGACTTCATCCCGGGCCTCGGCTATGTGGACGACGTTGCGGCCATCGCCCTGGTGAGGAATTCCATTCGCTCGGAGCTTCGGGTCTTCCGTGAATGGGAGGCGGACGGATGAGGGGCCGACGAGGACGGGGGACACCAGGCCGCCTGCGCGTGCCGGCCGCGCAGGCCGCCATGGTGCTCCCGATCTGCTCATAGACTTCTTTGATGGGGACGCTCTGAAAGTCCAGGTACTTGACCGAGTGCCCGCACGGTCTAGAATCTCTAGTGCGGGCATCGCAGGAGGAGGAAGACACATGCGCGTATTGCTTGAGTGGATAGCCTGGGGAGCCGATCCGGACGATCCCGCCGAGCTCGGCGAGGGCGAGAACCGGGGTCCCACCCTTCAATTGCTCGAAGACGACACATACGGGCGGAAAATTGGCCGAGCGTATATCTTTGCGGATCGGTATTCCATCGCCAAGGCGGAGGCCACGGCCGGGTTCCTGTCGAGGACGGAGGGCTATCCTGAGACCGAGGCCCAACAACTGGCGCTGGACGACTCGACGGACTATGCACAGCTTTACAACGCGATGAGCAGGGCGGTCGGTAGAATCCGGAGATCGCTGGCGGACACCAAGGACGTGGAATTTCTGGTCAATGTCAGCCCCGGCTATCCGCAGGCCCAGACGATCTGGTTCATTCTGGTGAACTCCGACAAGCTCGATGCGACACTGCTCCAGACGATTGAGCCCAACAAGGCCCGGGAACTCGGCATCCGACAGGTTCGAGAGGTACGTCTCGACCTGGAGCCATATAGAAGGGGAAATTGGCTTTAAGAGCATAATTTACATCAGAAGATTCCATATTTAACAGGGCGATTTGGTAATCAGCCACTGCATCAAGCAACGATTCACTAATCTCAAGCATTACAAATGGTAT
>JAWODX010000032.1:0-5393 GCA_046483085.1 Planctomycetota bacterium | reverse complement strand
CGCCACCGGAGCGAGCCGTCGTCGATCGAGAACGCGAGTACGTCGTAGAGGCCGTGGACGACGACGAGGTCGCCGAGCACGAACGCCTCGTGGAATCCGGGCTCCTGCCCCTTGCCCTTCAGGCGGATCCTGCTCCCGGTATCCCAGGCCACCTCGCCCGTGCGGAGGTCGAGCGCGACGAGCGAGAACTTGTTGTCCAGCCGCTTGCGAGTGCGCCCACCGACGAACAGCAGGTGCGGATGTGTCCCGCGGTCGCCCCGACGCTCGAGCACGAGCCGGGCGGTCCCTTCCTTGTCGGCGAAGTCGTGCGAGCGTTCGTCGGCCTCGGCCTTGACCGGGAACCGCCCCGGCCGTCGCTTGGCGGCGGTGACTTCGGGTCGGTGCGCATCGGGCACGTCGAGGTGGCAGATGCGCGCGGCGTCGGCCAGCCGCCACATGCGACGCTTGCGGGCGACGAATTCGAGCTTGTCCGCCTCGGCGAACTGCTGCGCCAGGATGGTCTGGGCGGCGGGGGTGCCGGGGAACTCCCAGAGCCGATGGAGCTGCTCGCGGGCCGGCCGGCCCTCGAGCTCGCGTCTCGCGGTGGCGGCGAATGATTTCGCGAAGGCGGGCGACCGCTGCTGCAGGCGGATGAGCCGGGTGGATGCCAGCTCGCCGGCCCGCACGGTCAGCGTCTTCGGCAGGGGCGAGACCGTGCTGAAGTAGAGGGGCAGGCCGCGCCGGAGCAGGGTGATCGTGCGGTCCAGCTCCTGTTCGAAGGTCTGTTCGACGCGCGACTCGGCCTCGTCGAACACGCCGCGGGCGAGTTTCATCAGGCGGTCGGTCTCGGCGGCGACGGTGGCGGGGACGGGATAGTGGCGGTGCCCGTAGGCGCGGATCACGCTCCGGAGCGAGCGGCCGGCCCGGGCCCATTCGTTCTTCCGCTCGTATGCCTGGGCCAGGGCGAACCGGGTCTCGATCTCGTCGGCGAGCGTGGTCGCCGTCCGCGCCATGCCCAGGCAACTTCGGAGTTCATCGTCGGGCCGGGCGGCGCGGATCCCGATGCGGGCCAGCTCCTTGTTGACCTGGTAGAGCTGCTGCTTGATGCTGGCCCGGAAGTCAACGTCCTCCGACGACGCGGTCCGGAGGCACTGATTGAGCAGGCCGGCGGCTTCGTCGTACCGTCCGCCGCCGACGGCCAGCTCGGCCCGGGCAAACCGGGCGGCGGGGTCCGACCGCTCTTGCACCGCCCTGGACACCGCGTCGTGGTCGTAGAGCATGGCGAGCGACCGCGGACCGATCCGCAGCTCGAACTGCGTGCCGTATCGTTGGAAGGTCATCCGGGCGAACGGGACGAACGGCCCGTAGCGGTTCCTCGGCGTATGATCTTCGGTCACCGCCTTGATCCGGCGGATCCGCGCCTTGAGGTTCTCGTCCTTGTGCGGGATCTCCTGCAGGTTCTTCAGATGACCGGGGCACACGTTGTAGATGAAGTAGGCGGCCATCGACAGAATGGAGCCGTCGTAGTAGCGGCGCTGCCGCACGATCTTCCGGTCCTCGAGCGAGAGCTCACAGAAGTGATGCGCCCAGCCCCGCTGGGTTCCATACCATCCGTAGCCGACGTGGGCCGAGCTGGGGACGACGAGCCGGTCGTCGCGGGAGAGGAACGGTCGGGCCATCAGCCGGTACCACTGGCGGTTGATCTCGAAATCGCCCCAGGGCCTGGGCAGGTAGCCGCGGAGCGTCATCACCGGCTGGTCGTCGTGCTTGATGATGTCCCCCGATCGCCAGACCACCGTTCCGGTTTTCGGGTCGACGAGGTGGACGGCGCCGTTGCGCTGGCCGTGGACGAAGCAGAGCTCGCCGGTCGAGATCGGGCCGAGGAACCAGCAGGCGCCGGCGTCGTAGATCCGATGGCGGTTGTCCCCGGTGCCCGGCACGCCCTTGATCTTGCTCCACGCCACCTTGCCGGTGCCCCGGTCGAGGCAGAACAGGAACCGGGTGTCGACGGGGAGCACGTACAGCCGCTCGCCGACGACCAGCGGCCGCTGGTTGTACCACGGTTTCAAGTGCGAGATGTTCATATATCGGCCGTGCAGGCCGAACGGATGGGTCGCGTCGTGGATCTTCGGATAGTACGGATACCGCATCAACCACTTGATCCGCCCGGAGAGACCGTCGAGCGCGGCGACCGCGCCCGCGTTCGTACAATAGTAGACGGTGCCCTGGTGATAGAGCGGCGGGGAGCTGAAGCTGCGGATCCGGTTGCGCCGGCTGACCGCGAACCCCATGGCGAACTCCCCGGGGGCCAGCCGGCAGAGGTGCCGCTGCCACTGGATCCGGCCGGTCCGGCTCTCGAACGCGATGAGCCCGTACTCGGTGTCGGTGTGCGCTTGGCCCTCGATATTGTCGAGCACGTAGCCGGCGTAGACGGTGCGCGGCCCGCCGGCCGGCGCCGCCTCGAACCGCATCCGCGCCTCGCGCACCGTCGACGCCACCATCGGCCCGTAGGCCCACTCGAGCTGCCCGGTCACCTCGTCGAGCGCGACGAGGGACGGCCCGGTCTTGTGCATCACGGTGAAGACCAGCCCGTCCTGCACGAGCACTCGCTCCTGCGGGTACTGCCGCTCCTTGTGGTGCTGCCAGACGGCGCGGCCGCCCAGGTCACAGGTCCACCGCAGCTCGCCGTTCAGGATCGAGTGGCAATAGATGACGTTCTTGTGGCGGTAGATGACGCTGTCCTTGGTCACCGTTGGCTGGACGTAGGCACGGGAGTCGCGCCGTGAGCCGGGCAGCGTCCGCTTCCACACCGGGTCGGTCAGGCCGAGCGGGTCTTCGGTCGGGGCCTGGCGGACGTAGTCGTCGGTGGTAGGGCACGGCGCGCTGGCGAGCTGCGAATGAAATGTCTGCGCCTTCCGCGGTGCCTCGTCGACCAGTCGTTTGAACCGCCCGAGCTGTTCGGTCTCCAGGTCGCTGTCGATGGTCTTGTCGAGGGGGTTCCCCTCCTCCATCCCCAGCGCTTTCCGGCAGTAAGTCATCTTGAGTTCGAGTTCCGGGGTGCGGAGCTCGGGGGCGGGGACGTGTTGGAGGATGGTGTTGAAATGTTCGAGCGCCGCGAGGTAGTGCCCGGTGTCGAGGTTGGCGTTCCCCAGTTCGAGGATGGCCCGGCCGCCGTAGCTGGTGGCCAGCATGGTGTCCGCGATCTCCGACAAGCCGATCAGCGAGTTCTTGGCCCGGGCCGATTCGAACGACTCGCGCGCCGCCGGGTCGTACAGGGTGCGGTAGTGTTCGAGCGCCCGGCGCGGGAAGCCGAGGATCCGCCGCTGGCAGTACTGCGATACCGGGACGTACACCCCGTAGTCGCAGACCCGGTACATGTCGTGCGGATACTTGTCGATCACCATCTGGTAGATCTTGCCGGCCTCGCGGTATCGCTCGCTCCTCTCCTTGCCGAGCGCGGCGTCGACCAGCGCGTTCGCCCGCTGATCGGTCGGGATGGTGTTCAGGGTGAAGAAGCTCTTCTCGGACGAGACCCGCATCTCCTCCCGGCTGACGGGGTACATGCGGAGCGGCTGCTTGTAGCCGACCCGGGTGCGGATCAGCTCGAGGAAGTCGGGCTTGTAGCCCTGGTAGTTATCCTTGAACGGGTCCTTCTGCCTGGGTTCGACAGGGCCCGACTCCATGGACTTCGCGACCGCGGGCAGGGCGCCGGCCAGCATCGTCAGAACCAGCCCGCAGGTGATGACCCAGGGTGGCAGGGTCTTCATCATTCTCGGTCCTTGTGGCCGATCCGTTCGAACGTGGCCTTCTTCTTGCCACCGTGCTTGCCGTAGTCGAGCGTCTTGCCCTTGAAGTGCTCCTCGAAGAGCGGCCGCGAGGGGCGGAACCAGATGGTCGCCCGGCCGCGGAGCACCGGCAGCGTGCGGTTGTCCTTCCAGCCCTCCAGGTGGGCCTTCATCGTGCTCGAGTCGAGATGCCAGCGGAGGAGGTCGATCATCAGCTCCTCGTTCTCGACGAACGGATAGCCGTACTTGTCCCGCGCCTCGTCGTCGAAGTCCACGATGGTCACCGTCTTGATCCCGGCCACCCGGGGGTCCATCCACGTCCGGCTCCCGCGCAGGCCCTCGCGGACGCGGACGGGGGCGTAGCACTGGAAGGTCATGCGGACCTGGAAGCCCTCGAGCATGTCGCGGAAGACCGGGGCGAGCTCGCGGTAGCCCTGCACCCGGCTGGGCGCGGGCGGTTTCGGCGTGTCCTCGCCCTTCTTCCGCGCGGGCTCCTGCCGGCTCTCGGGGACCTTGTAGGGCCGGAGGTGCACGGTCATCTCGCCCGCCCGATAGCCCGTCCAGCGGCTGCTCAGGTTCGGCCCGATGCTGAACCGGACGCGGTGCGGGTATCCGGCGTTGCCGCAGAAGGGCGAGACGTACGTCAGGTCCCCGATGTCGTCCACGTGGTACACGGTCACGCATTCGCGGTCGCCGCCGGCCACCTCGCGGACCTCGTGGCTGCGGAGCCGGACACCCTTGCCCATCAACTTCGCCCGGTCGACCGCGCTCTTCTTCTCGAGCAGCGGGGCGAGCTGCAGCGCCCCGCCCTCCTTGCTCGCCAGGTCGAGCAGCCGCTTCGAGAAACGCACCCGCTCGGTGACCGTCGCGCTCCCGTCCTCGTGCAGCTCGACCTGCGTCTCGAGCTGCAGGCAGCCGCCGCCCCACAGGGCCAGCGCGACCACGACCGCCGCCCTCCAGTTCTCGGTCACCGCTCACTCCTTGCTCACAGTTTCAGCTTGTCCTTCGTCAGCAGGACGAGCCGCCCGTCCTGCACGGTGGCGGAGACCCGGCCGTGCACGCCGAACTCGCCGCTCGCCTTCCCGCCGATCTTGTGCAGCGGCTCGCCCGTCTCGCTGTCGTAGACCCGCAGCTCGAACTGCTGTCGGTCCTTGACCGTGACCGCCAGCCGCTCGCCGTAGAGCCGCGGGATCATGACGACCGACGGCTTCGCGTCGTACCCTTTCGTCAGGTGGCCGAACCGCTGCTCGCCCGACCGGCAGTCGCGGCAGGCCGCGTAGAACCCCTGGCCCGGATGCACGCCGATCCCGTAGACCCGGTCGCCGACGATGTGCATCGAGTGCATGGGCTGCGGCGACTCGGCGTCCTTCGGGTCCGTGTGCCACAGCACCTCGCCCGTCTTGGCCGACAGCATGTAGAGGGCCTTCACGTCGTAGTCTTCCTTGAGTACGGCCAGGTACTTCTCGCTCAGGGCGAACCGCAGCGCCGGCCGGCGGCTCAGGTCGTTGTTGTCGATCAGCCGCCTCCAGAGGATCGCCAGCCGCTCGACGTCGACCATGATGTAGTACCAGGTGTCGGTGAGGGCGAGCAGCCGCCCGGCCCGGGCGCGCGGCAGCGCCGCCGGGCCCT
>JAWODX010000023.1:0-2807 GCA_046483085.1 Planctomycetota bacterium | reverse complement strand
GCGGAACACAGATTCCAGGGCACCTGCCCCGGATACGCGCGGATGAACACGTCTGAGCGGAGCTGCTGGCGGGATCTGCGTCGACCCGGGCCCGCGACTCACGCATCGCGCGTTTCGGGCGTCGTGCTTTTGATTTCAGATTTGTTTCGGATTTCGAGTTTCGCATTTCGGATTTCCCTCGTGGTCCAGAGAGGTGCGAGGGTGGAAAGGATTTGATGATGGGCTTCCTGGAAATCGTGACGGTGGTGAGCGGCCTGCTGAACGTGCTCGGCGCGGTCGCCGGCGCCTTCGGCTGGAAGCGTCATCGCGAATTGCGCGACAAGGCCGAGGAGGTCGAGCGGGCGGGCGAGGCGGTTATCCACGGCGTCGAGGCCTGCGAGCGCATCCTCGGCACCGACGAGGGGAAGCAGGTGAAGCGATCGGTCCAGACCGTGGCCCGCACCGTCGGGGCCGAGCCGTACCTCAACCAGTGGCTCGGCGAGCTCGGCCTGGCCGAACGCCGCGACGAGAAGCGGAGGACGGAGTGAGATGCCGAACGGCCGGTGTCCGAAAGGAGTGGCGAACGAGCAGCGCATCGTCGCGCTGGAACGGGACATGCACGAGGTGAAGGACGCGATCGGCCAGATCCGCGACGACCTGCTCTCGCGCCTGCCCAACTGGGCGACGATCGTCATCGCCCTGCTCTCGGCCATCGTCGCCGGGCTGGTGACGAGGGTGCTCGTCTAGGGCCGGGCGCCGCTCGGCCTGGGCCCCGGCGCGAGAAGGCCCGGCAGGGCCGATAAGAAATCAGCTCAAGAGGTGGGGCGGACATTCCTGTCCGCCATCTGGCAGGCAGGAATGCCTGCCCCACCGACGATTCAGGTGTTCCATAGGTCCCATACGTCCTATGGGTCCTATAGGACTGATGGGAAGACAGGAGGACAGACGGATGGGCGACGACTCACCGGAACGGCGCGACCGGACGCGCGAGGGGCTGCTCGCCCGCCTGCACGTCGCCTGGCGGATCAAGCGCCTGCTCATCGTCGAGCACAACGAGGTCATGCCGCGCATCGCCGACCGGCGCGAGCGCGAGAGCTACCGGCACGACTGGATGCGCCGCGACCGCGAGAACTACGACGAGATCAACGCCCTGCTCGCCGAGACGTGCCGCGCGGACCACGCCGGGCACCGGCACACCGAGCCGCTCCCGTGGTCGGCTGAGAAGCGAGCCGCCGAGACCGACGCCAGCCGGGACGCCGAGCTGCTGGCCCGGCCCCGGCTCCGGCGGCCGGGCGCAGGCACCGTCGAGGTTGCCGACCCGCTCGAGGATTTCACGACCTACACCGAGCAGGACCCGAACAACGACGTGAGCGTGGCCGAGCATACGGTCAGCTTCACGGACCTCGAGGTGCGGGACTCGGACACCTACGTGTATCGCGACAAGGGCGCCGACCACTTCGACGGCTTCGAGCACCTGCTCGATTTCATCACGACCGACCACACGACCAGCCCCAAGGTCGGCATCCACTTCCTGTGGGCGCTCTCGAACGTCGTCGAGGACGCCAGGTACTGGGATCTGTATAGCAGCCAGGCGGTCGGGACCGACTGGCACGCGACCGACGGCCTGAAGCTCTGGTGCCCCGAGAACGACAGCCTCGATCAGTACGACTCCGTCAGTCTGAACACCCGGTACTGGTTGACCGTTTCGCGCGACGCGGGCGGCTCGACGGTCGTCGAGTACGTGTACGATGACGCGGACCGGACGAACCTGCTCGACTCGCTCAGCGTCTCGGTCCCCGGCTCGCGCAAGTACCGATACGTCTTCGCACTGAACACCTACAACCTCGGTGACAGCGGCATCACGGCCTCGGGCGACGTGCGCAATCTCGACCTGGGCGAAGCCGCAGGCCGGCCGGCGCCGCTGCTCGGCCCGCTCGCCGGGCGCGGGCAAATCGCGCCAACACTCGCGAGGTGACCCATGATCGAACAGGCAGGCGTCGAAATCCTCTGGTATGCCCACTTCACCCAGGACGGCGAAGGGAAGACCGGCCTGTCGCCCGCCATCACCGTCTACAAGGACGACAGCGGCACGCCCGAGGTGAACGGGGCGAACATGACCGAGCTGGCCGACGGGTTCTACTACTACAAGCAGACCCCCTCGGGCGAGGGGTTCCGCGTCGCCGTCGCCAAGAGCACCAGCGCCGACGTCGACCAGAAGCACGTCCCGGCCGTCATGCTGATCGGCAAGGCGGGCGTCGAGCATCTCGACGCCGCCGTCAGCTCGCGGAGCAGCCACGGCGAGCCCGACCTGAGCAACCTCGACACCACGGTCAGCAGCCGCGCCACGAGCGCCGAACTCGACGACATCAAGGGCGAGAACTGGTCGGCCGAGTCCGACACGCTCGAGGACATCCGCGACGCCGTCGCCAACGTCCCCGCCCAGCGCCGCACACAGGAACTGTAGGCGTGAGGCGGACGCGAGAAAGGAAAAGGGGACAAAGCATTTCACCACGAAGCACACGAAGAGCACGAAGAGAAGCGATTTGACACTGATCAACACTGAGACGACTGATATCTCCAGGACGTGCCATCAGCGCCCTCAGTGGAATTCAGTGTCAAGTTCTGCGCGGAAAGCCCCTGCCCCTTTTCCTTTTTCCAGTTTTCCTTTGCCGTTCTGACGCCGCTCACCATTCAAGGAGGTTGACATGGCACTTCCACGTGGCAGGGCCGAGGTGAACAGCGACGTCCAGCTCGGCATCCTCTTCCGCTGGGACGGCGCCCCGACCGACCCGCACGAGGTGCGCCAGGTCGGTATCGATGATCTCGAC
>JAWODX010000557.1:0-5151 GCA_046483085.1 Planctomycetota bacterium | reverse complement strand
ACAACGCTAGACTGTCAGGAGCGGAACGGCATAAGGCCTTGACAGAACAGACGCTATGCATCTCGCGTTGGGCTTTGCCGGTGGCAGACAAGAATGTCTGCCCCACCAATGCGATGGGCCGGTCGGGCAGGCATTCCTGCCTGCCCAGCCCATTCCGCGGGGTTTCCAGAACGCAGCCAGCGAGGAGAAGTAGCGTTGTAGTGCTAATCCCCGAAGGAGATAGCCCCTCTGCCGGGAAATGCAAGGGGGGGGATCGCCGATTTTTCAGAAATCCCATTCCGCCCCCGGCGCGGGTTCTTTCTGTCCCGCCAGAGCGTTCGAGCCGGGCGCTCCGGGGTCAAGGCCGCCCGTCCGGGGCGCCTTTGACCGGGACGCGGTGTGAGGCGTGGTAGCCGAGCCTGACGCTGCGGATGCACGGGTTGCCGCCGTCGGCCAGGAACAGGCGACGGTCATCGTGCACCTTCACGCTCTGCACATGCATGATGGCTGTCTCATCACCACCGATGGAGCGAGGCGTGGGGGGATGGTTGCCGTATCGGGGGGCCGGCGAGAGGTCGGGTTTCACCAGCGGCATGCCGTCGTCCACGATGCCGTAGCGGCCGATCCGCAAGATCGCGTTCCCGTCGGTATCCAGGACGACCACGCGAAAACGGTCGACCTCCGGTGCGAACGACCGGCCGTAGTAGTCCAATGCGAATCGGCCCAGCGCGCGGCAGTGACAGTGCCCGCCACTGCCGTAGTGGCCGTCCGCTCCCACCGGGCCGAACAGTTATTCCGCGCCCTCGACCCATATGCCGGGCCGGGTCATGTCCGGCGGGCGCTCGGGTCGAGCCGCCTCGGGCAGCGGCACGATCGCCTTCCTGGCCGCGAGGCATTTCACCTTTCCCGGCACGAGCTTCATCAGGGTACATCCGCGGCCGAAGAGCGGCCCAGGTGAGGACCAGTGCCAACTTGTGCGAAGGGGGGCTCATCTCGCCCTGCGTGGCACGAGCCGTCTCGCGCAGTTCATTCGTTCTCGTCCGCGTCCGCCAGGGCGACCGTCTCGGTCGCGCGATAGCCCAGTTTCACACACACCACGCACTGGTTCCCGATGTCGGCGATGAAGAGGCGGCGGTCGGTGTGCACGGCGACGAACTTCGGACTGATTAGCGCCACCTCGTCGCCGCCGATCGAGCGCGGCTCGGGCGGGCCGCCGGCCTCGACCAGCGGCATGCCGTCGTCCACGTTCCCGCAGCGGCCGAGACGCAGGATCGGGTTCCCGTTCGTGTCGAAGACGACGATGTCGTATCGGTGGACCTCGGGGACGAACGACCGGCCGAAGTAGTCGAGCGCGAACTGGCTGTTCGCCTCGCAGTGGCAGGCGGTGTGTTTCGAGTCGATCCCGACACCGCTCCGGAGCCATTCGGCCCCGACCACCCACGCCTTCACCCCGTTCCAGCTCCCCGGGATGCTGCCGACGAGGTCGTACGGCCGGTCGGGCCGGCGGGCCGCGGGCAGCGGCACCGGGGTCCCCTTGTTCTGGAGCACCCTCGCCGCCCGCGGTCGCGCCTTGATGAGCGTCATCCCGTACGGGTTGATCTTCCACCTCCCGGCCGCCGGGGCGTAGCCCTTGACGAGCGCGTAGATGTTCCCGGTGCGGTCGATCTCGACGTCGTTGAGCCGGGGGACCCCGGGCAGCGCGTCCTCGTAGAGCAGCTTGCCGTGCCGGTCCCAGACGTGGACCAGCCAGTTGATCGACCGGCCGGGGAAGACCCGGGGCAGGTACGTGCGCGTGCCTGAGCCGTGCACGTCGCTGTCATCCTTCCGGTCCGGCAGCTTCTGCGGAAGGAAGAAGCTGACGGCGACGTTCCCGGTCGGTGAGGCGCCCATGCCGCCGAGCTGTGACGAGGCAGGCCCCTTCCGGCCGGCCGCGACGACCGCCGACGCCACCCGGCCGCGCCCGAAGTGATAGCCGACCCCGTCCCATTTCTCGCCGTAGTCGAACGGCACCTCGCGCCAGCTCCGCGCGTCGTACCGGGCGACCATCGTCTCGGTCCGCAGGTAGGCGTAGCCCTCCGCGTCGAACGCGAGGTCCTCGGAGTCGAACGGGAGCCTGACGATCTTGCAGTTCCCGGTCGCGGGGTCGATGCGGACGAGCTCCCGGAACGACTTGATGTGCTCGGGGTGGGGGTAGTACTGCTCGCCGACGTAGAGGGCGGGTTCGGCCGGGTTGACGTACAGCCGTTGTCGGCCGTGTCGGGGCGGCCGGATCTGGGCGATTGCGCTCTTCGCGTCGGCGTTGAAATCCCGCACCTGCACGAGCTGGCGCCCGCGGCGTTCGAGGATGCGGACCTGCATGTTGCGGTAGGCGTACTGCCGCCAGGCGTCGCGGCCGGTGCCCGTCCCCCGCCGGCCCGAATGGCCATACGTAAGCCAGACGGTCCACGGTTCGACGTGGAAGTCGATCTCGGCGCGGGTGTTCGCCATCCAGCCGCGCGGCGTCATCGGCCAGGCGTCCAGCTCCTTCGGGTCCTCGAACGGCCCGAAGCGGGTGAGCGTCGCCGGGACGTGCTTCCGCCACTCCTCCGACTTCAGCAACTGGAGGTTCGTCACCTTCCACGAGAACACGAAGAGCTCGCCCGTCCGACGGTTGATCTGGATGCGGGCGGGGTGGTCGACCGGGATCGTCTTGAGATACGTCGCGCCGGGCGAGAAGACCTGCACCCGGTCGTTCATGTAGTCGGCGACGTACACGCGGCCGTTCGCGTCACAGTCCACCGCCGTGGGCACGCAGAAGCGAGCGTTGTCCTCCCCGAACTCGCCGCTCTCCATCGAGCCGGCGAAGACCTCCGGCGGCTTGTCGCCGTCGGGGCGCATCCGCGTCACGACCGGCAGGTACGCGTCGGAGTTCCACTTCGCGTGCCGGGAGTAGCGGGTCAGGTAGAGCCATTTCCCGTCGGGGCTGAGCGCGGCGTCGCGCGGGGTCCAGAACTCGCTGAGCTTGTGTTTCGACTTCGGGTGGGGGCTGGGCCGGCGGTTCTCCCGCCACTTCGTCTCGATGACCGGCCCGTTCAGGCCCGCGGCCGGGGCCGAGCCGTCCTTGGTCAGGCGGTTCAGACGGGCGCTCACCAGGTAGATGGGAGCGTCGGGCCCGCGGCCGACGACGAGGTCGCGGCGTTCATCCTCGCCGGTGGGCCGCGGCCACGCCTCGCTCCCGAACGTGACGTTCCCCGCTGTCAGCAGGTTGGTCTGGCCGATCCCCCACTTGAGCGGGAACCGCCGGCCGTCCGGCTCGAACGCCTCGCGCCGCAGCCCGTCGATCTCGCCCAGCTTCCCAGCGGGGAGGGGGTAGATCGTCCGGATGTAGTCGCCCTGGTGGTCGAACAGCTTGAGCTGGGGGGCGTGGCCGGGGCTGACGAGACCGGGGTCGAACACGTACACGCCCTCGGCGCGGGCGCGAACGATGATCGGCTGCGGATACAGGCTGACCTGCCTCTGCGGCGACCAGTAGAGCGTCCGCTCGAACCGAGGCTTGAGCCCGAGCGAGACGCGGACCGAGCAGGCGTCCTTGTCGTCCACGTACCGCCCCTGGTCGTCCTTCCCGTCCCACACGACCGTCTGCTCGAGCGAGTTCTTCTGGAACGGCTCGGGCGCGTTCGGGCCGAGCACGCCCGCGGCGAGGTGCCGGACGATCTTCCCATCGGGTCCTTCGATGGCGACCGTCGCGTCGCAATAGCGCCTGACCGCCAACGCGATCGTCACAAGGTCGCCGTCCCGGGTCACACGCGGCCTCTCGGCGAACTCGAAGACCCCCTCGCGCGCCGCGCGGGGCGGGTCGATCCCTGCTCCCCTGGCCGCGAGAGCGCAGAAGACGAGACCGGCCGCTGCCGAGAGTAGTGGACGCGTGTGCATGGGCAATGTGCCCCCTGCGTGGTCGCGAACGGAAACCCCGGCCGGAGGTCGGGGGCCTATCGAATGACATGTTAGCCCGCGGCCCGCGCCGTATCAAGCGGGATGACGTGGACCGTCGAGCGCCGCCCTGCGCCCGGGCAGGAGCGGCTGCGGAGCGCCTGCCGCGGAGAGGTCCGAGATCCGAGGGCCGGTGGTTCAATTTCCACTGTGGCACGGCACGGTTTGACGATACAATGCGGTTCGCAGACCGGTCGATGGAGTGGATGAGAAGGCGGTGTGGAAATTGTTTCGGACGGTCGCGGTTGCGTTGATGCTGGCGGGGCCTCGTGCGCTCGCGGGCGGGGTCGACCCATGGCTCGAGCCGCTCAAGCCGCATCCGGTGAAGGAGTCGGTCTTCCGCTCGCCGCAGCTCTGGCCGAGCAAGCCGGGCGAGTTTGAGATCCCGCTGACCATCGCCGACCACAGCCCGTCGGGCGGCCGGCGCTTCATCACCACCGGCGTGCCGCTGATGGTCGGCCAGGCCGGGGACGTCTCCGAACTGCACCTGGCGGCCAAAGGCCCCGGCGGTCTCGCACCCGTCCCGGCGCAGTTCCGGCCGCTCGCCCGCTGGTGGCGGTTCGACGGGTCGATCCGCTGGGTGCTCGTCGATTTCCAGGCGGAGATCCCCGCCGGCGGTAAGCCGGTCTTCGTGCTCACGAACAAGACACTGGCGCCCGCCGCGCGGCTGCTTGGCGGACCATCCGCTGAAGCACCGGACCCGGTACGACCAGAGCCCGCAGACGAAACGCCGGGCGTTGACGCCCGACGAGATCCGCCGGCTCCTCGATGCGGCGCGCGGCTGGCGGCGGCTAGTCTACGAGGTCGCCCTGTGCTCCGGGCTGCGGGCGAAGGAGCTGCGCTCGCTCCGGCGGTCCGACCTCGATACCGAGCGCGGCGGCCTGGTCCTGCACGCGGTCTGGACGAAGAACCGCAAGGACGGCTTTCAGCCGCTGCCGTCCGTGCTCGTGGAGGAGCTCCGGGCGTTCGCCGAATCGGGCGAGGCGGCCCAGCTCTACCGCGGGTATGTGCCGCGTATAGTGGTTTACCTGGCAATTGTATTAGTAGCCCTACTACTACAATTTTGGGATAAGTTTATAAATAGAGGCGCTGATGTCAATGTGGTGGAATTGTAATGCCACAAGCAGGCTCGCCGAAATATCATCGCACAGGGCTTTATTTAGAGCAGCAACAGCATGACCGCCTGACAGAAATCGCTGCCAG
>JAWODX010000514.1:0-3505 GCA_046483085.1 Planctomycetota bacterium | reverse complement strand
GTCCGGCCGTGACCAGCCAGGCCCGGGGATTGTCCGGTATGCCCTCCCGAGGCCACTGCTCCACCGCGGGATGCGTGACGGACAGGACGCCGGAATGCGAACCGGGGCCAGTGCCCTTCGGGGCTGCGCCAACCGGAGAGGTCCGCGCCCGCTGGGCGTGGGCCGAGCCGACGGTCTGTTCGGAGCACATGCTGACGGCTCTGGGCTACCGGAGCGAGCGGGGGTGTCACGATCGAACACCTCCTCTGACGCCGCCGAGTCGTACTCCCTTGTCGCGACTCGTGTGGCGCCCTGTCAGTCCTCCCGGAGGTGAACCGCCGACTGGAGAGCCGTGTGCGCGAGAACCGCACGCACGGTTCGGAGGGGGGAGGGGCCGGAACCAACCGGCCCTTCCTACCCCTATCCATTTTGAGATAGTCTCTTAGGGGGAGTATGCTCTTGTGTTGTTCTGTCCGCCCTTGTCCGCTTATGTCGGTGGCACGCCCGGCAGGATTCGAACCTGCAACCCTCGGCTCCGTAGGCTGCCGCTGATTCTACGTAACGAGCGAGCCTCTAATAGCTTAGGTGATCGCCACCTCCTTCTTCAGCGTATTTGCAGCAGTCAGGCAAATAACGTCGCTGCGCCTCAGACACAAGTGGTAGGCGCCGCCTGACTGCTCTTCCGTCCGGGCAACTCAACCGCCACTTTGTCCCCGATCACAACGGCATTGTAAAGATGCCGCCCTGGCGGCACAATGTCACGCAAACATTAGACTTCAATGCTCTTTGCCAGCGCCTCGGCGACCGCGGACAGCGATCCGAAGGTCTCGCCCTCGTACTCGAACCCGTCATCGAGCACGGTCATCTCGATCTACCGGCGCCCCTTCTGCAGGTCGGAAAGCTTCACCCGCTTACGCTGCCGCTTTGCCTGTCCCTCGGTCCCGAACAAGACCGCACCCTCGATTGACGCCGCGACGGCGCACCCGACGAGGCAGTCGAACCAGTGGTTGCCGGGGCTGCCGGCACGGATCTTCCACTCGTCGACCACCCGCCCACGGGCTTCCGTCTTCACCCGGTACTCGGCGCTCAGATGCTCGGCGAACAGCCGGTGGGGCGCGCCCTTCTTCCCGAACAGCGACAGGCATCCCTTGTCGCCCATCGGCGTGGCCAGCCGCGCCTGGATGAAGCTCTTCCAGTAGTTCGTGTCGATCAGCATGTACCGCACGGCACGCCGCCCGCGTACGTTCGGGGTCCGCCAGTGGTGGCCAACCCGGTCGCCACGCTTCCGCTTGTACTCCGAGAACGGTATGCTCGACGCGCCGACGTACTTGCCGTGGCTCGGCATCAGCACCGACGCGTGCGGCGACTGCCGGCAGAACTGGTAGACCACGTCCGTCGACTGCCCCCAGTTCGCGTCGATCAGGCAGCGTTCGATCCGCATCATCGCGCCGTCGTCCCGGCGCCACTCTCGTGCCAGGTAGTCGTCGGTCAGCTTCTCGAGCCCCGCGTAGATCGAGCCCTCAAGACCCGCGCCCGGCGACACCCGCGCCAGCGTCCGGCGCGCGTCGCGCAGCGTGAAGTAGGGCCGCCGCTGGTCGGGGTACTCACCGTAGTCGATCACGTACCCGGTGAAGTCGTCCTCCCAGGCGGCCACGACGAAGTACAGCAGCTTCTGCTGCACGTCGATGAACATCGTGACGTGGTTGCAGCCGATCGGGACGACGCCGCGCGTCATCCCGTTCGTCTTGGCCGCGATCTCGTCGGCGGTGAGCATATCCGCGTCGCCCTCGTCGTCGGGCAGCGGCTGGTTCTGGTACTCGGCCCAGAACGCCGCCTCGTCCTGCAGCTTCAGATTCATCGCGTGCTGGACCGCCGATAGCTCGTCGGCGTTGTGTCGCTCCGCCCACGCGACCTCGGCCCCCGCGTCCATGGCCTCGCGGTGCTCGGCGTAGAAGTCCGTCGCCGCCTGCCCATCGCCGCTGTTGCGCAGGCTGTCCGCCCGGATCTGCGCGTACTCTGCCCAGAGTTTCTCATTGTCAGGGGACGCATAGACCATCTGCGTGCGCTCGCCCTGCCATTCGGGATGCTTCTCGCGGTCGAGGATCCGATCGGCCATGTCGTCGGGGCGGACAACGGTGAGCGTCATCAGCGCCGCGATCTTCTCGCCGGGGCCGCCGAGCCCGAGGACCGCGCCGGACAGGATGCTCTCGCGCGTCGCGCACTGCGACGGGCTGCGCGCCGACTCGTCGGTCTGCGGGTCGTCGAGCACGACGAGGGACGGGCGGACGGTCCGCCCGTCGGGGCGTTTGAACTTCATCCCGCGCATCCCGCCTGTCAGCCCGGCCACCTTGATGATGGCCCCGCTCGCCCGGCTGTCCGGGATCGTTGGCAAGACGATCTCCTTCGCCGTCCACCCGATCTGGGTGCGCTCGCCCTGGTAGAGCTGGCCGGCGCAACGGTTGGCGATCCCCTCGAGACAGTGGATCGGGTAGACCGCCTCGGGGAAATCGTCGAGCAGCCGGTCGTTGCCCTCGAGCTCGGTCTTGATGCTATCCAGCATCGCGGCCGCGTGTCCCTCATCGGAACCGATGAGGCAGACAAACTCGCGCTCACCGGTGAGGATCGCCCACAGGCACGCGGTCTCGACGAGTGACGTCTTGCCCGAGCCGCGCGGCATCGCGATGGCGTACTGCCCGCCGCGCAGCACGACCTCCTCGATCCGGGCGACCACCTTGAGATGGTCCGGCGACCAGCCGAGATGGAAGACCTCGGGGAAGTACGTCTCGCAGAAGAACCGGAAGTCGGTGCACGCCCGCGCTCGCCGGTCCGGGTCGACCACCTCGGGCAGGTCGCCGATGTCCCGGCCTGACGCGGAGAGCGCCCGGTTGCGGGCGGCGGCGGTCTCCTTCATCGCGTCATAGCCGCCGGGTTCGTCCTTCGGCTTCGGCGTGTGCCGGTCCCTCGCGAGCCAGCCGGCGTACCGGACCAGGTCGATGTGCTGCCCGTCGCCGATGCGGTAACCGGCTCGGTTGCGTTGCCGGTACAGCGTGCTCGCGTTGATGACCTCGCCGAGCGGGGTCGAGTTCAGCAGCCGGGCCAGCTGGGCGGGCCGCAGGTTGCGGGGGTCAATGTTCGGCATCCACGTCCTCCGGCGGCGGGGCGATATTCAGCCAGGCGGCATACTGGATCAGGTTGATCGTCCCGTCGGCATTCGTCGGGGCGCCGGTGTCCAGGTCCGCCCGCAGCATCTCTTCCGAGATGCCGAGCAATCGGGCGGCATCCTCGACGGTAAGCGCCGACGGCTTCAGCTTTTGCGTGCGGTCATCGGCCATATCTGCCCCTCACGAAGGGGATTACTTGAAGAAACATTCCGGAACGACGTAACTCTCTACGACAGCGATAGATGCGTTTCCAGAAGATGCTTGGAAAGCCCTTGCTGTTGTGGGCATTCCAGGGCTTCATGTATGTAGACGGATGGAACATAAGGCCCTGGAACAAAGGAGGATAGGGATGGGCAAGACGGGAC
>JAWODX010000499.1:0-2794 GCA_046483085.1 Planctomycetota bacterium | reverse complement strand
GCCGTTGACCGCCCGAAAGTTCGTGAGGAAAGCGCGTGCCGGTAGACGAATCCAAGCGCACCAATTCGATGAGTTCGGATACTTTTTGCCGTCGTTGGGCTGCGGTTACGTCCGGGTGGTGGATGACGAGTGGCTCGGCGATGAGTTTGCTGACTTTCATGCGGGGGTTGAGACTGGATCGTGGATCCTGGAAAATCATTTGGAAGCGCCGGCGCATTCGCCGTAGGTTGCGGGGGTTCATTTTTAAAAGATCGGTTCCCCCGAACAAGATACGCCCCTGGTAGGGGCGGTTCAAAACAACAGCCGTGCGGGCCAATGTGCTCTTGCCGCAGCCAGACTCTCCAACCAACCCCAATGAACGGCCGGCGGGGACTGAAAGTGATACGTGGCTGACGGCTTCCAAAAATCGATTTTTACCAAGCCATCCCTTTGCTTGGGTCGAAAAGCGCACTGAAACGTCGACGAGCTCCAGAAGGGTTCGATTGACGCGCGGTGGGTCATCGACGTACCCGCTCTTTTCGTCAGCGCTCATCCGGTCAAGGGATGATAGCATCGCACACTCCGTTTCGGAGAGGATTTTACAAGTTCAACAGCTGTCAGTTGCGGTTCTTTCGACGCGCGGGGGCCGGTGGTCGAACGGGTCGGTGGCGGCCGCCGCGGCGGGCCGGCCGTTGACGCCGACGTGGAGGGCATATCGGCCGTGCGGCAGTGCCGGCAGGCGCCGGACGTCGAAGTAGTACGCTCCGCGGTATCGGGCGAGGAGGAACGGGGTCTTCTTCGGCCGGCGGTCGGCGCCGGCCGGTCGGACGGTGAGGGTGAAGTCATCGGCCTGGAGGTGGGGCGCGTCGGGCCGCAGCGTGAGGCGGAGCATCATCTCGCCGCTGCCGGGCGCCCGCGAGAGGACCTCGAGCCGGGCGCCGCCGGCGCGCGCCGCGCCGGCGGCGAGGAGGAGCAGGATCGCGCACTGGAGCGGGCGGCGGAGCATCTATTGGTTCCTGTATGGATAATGGAACGCGGGGGACCCTTCTTGAAAGAAGGCTTCCCCCACACCCCCTCCAAGAACTTCTGTGGAAATGCGGTCCACAGACCGCATTTCCCCTGAGTTTTGAGGAAGAGGGGTCCGGGGAGAGAGCCGTTTTTTCAAAAGGGGTTTCTCGCCGGTGTTCCTTTCACAGTGCATGGTTCAGTAGTCCCTCATCCTGGTCGGGAGGCTCGCGGCCAGCTTGAGTTCCCTGCACGCCTGAAGCACGCGGGCGACGGTCCCGTAGGGCGCGACCTTGTCCGCGCGGATCTCGACCATACGCCCCGGCGTTTGCTTCGCCACCTGTTCGAGTCGTCCGCGCAGTTCGTCGAAGCTGAGCGTGGTCTGCTCGGCGACGATGATGCCGCTTCGGCGGATGTTGACGATGAAGTTGTTCGTTTCCTTCTTGAGGTTATCGCTCTCGCTGGCGTCAACGAGATTGACGCCCAGGTCTCGTTCGGGATTGACGAGGGTGGTGGAGACGAGGAAGAAGATGAGGAGCATGAACATCATGTCGATGAGCGGGGTGAGGGGGATGTCGAACTTTTCCTCTTCGCCACGTGCCACGTGCATCAGCGGGTCTCCTCGGGGTCGGGTGGGTCTTCGGCGTGCTGCAGGCGGAGGAGCAGGTCGCTGGTGATCTCTTCGATCTCGGAGATGATGGCCTCGGCCTTTCCGTGCAGCCAGTGGAAGCAGACGACCATGGGGATGGCGATGCTGAGTCCGAAGAAGGTGGTGAGCAGTGCCTGGTAGATGTCGCTGGCAAAGATACTGGGGTTGCCCATGGCCTGTCGTTCGCTGAGCGTCTGGAAGGCGCCGATCATGCCGAAGACGGTGCCGAGCAGTCCGAGCAGGGGCGAGATGGTTCCGACGACGCCGATGGGGCGGACGTTGCGCCGCATCTGCCAGAGCTCGCGGGCGCCGGCGCCTTCCGCCGCCCGCTCCATCTCTTGGACCGTCCCGGCGTGCCGCTCCAGCGCCGGACGGACGACCCGGCCGAGCGAGCAGGGCCGCTCGTCACAGAGCGTGACCGCGCCGTCGACATCGCGCTCGGCGATCCGCTCGTCCAGCAGTTGGCGGACGTCCTCGGGGATGACATTCTTCCGGCGGAGCGCGACCGCCCGCTCGATGACGAACGCGAGGCCGATGAGCGAGACGAGCGCGATCGGGTACATGATCGGCCCGCCCTTCTCGAACCAGTCCCAGGCGCTGACGAAGATGGACGACGATTCGGACTCTTCGTCCGCGGTCTCAGAGTTTCCGGGCTCGGCGGGGGGGGCCGGCTCTTGTGCGGCGGGGGCGCGCCCCGCGGCGAGCAGGAGCAGGAGGACCGAGATGGCGACGGCCAATCTGCGGATCATGCGGGTGAGTTCTCCGTCGGTCAGCGGCGGGCGCACCCCACACGTCGCCCGCGGGCCGGGTCGTCTGACGCATCCTCGTCTATCAAGTATACACGAATCGCGACGTACGCCAAAGCATACTATGTGGAGGCATTTGCGATGTCCCCTGCTGCGATCACAAATTGTAGCCGAGGTCCATGACCTCGGCCCTTCTCCGGCCTCATGGAGGCCGGCTACAGTCACGCCAGCTTGATCACACTGGACATGGCAAATGCCTCATGTGCGACACAAGACAGGTTGCATTTCGGACCTCGTGACGCGCGCATCCTCGCCGCGTGTTGGGGGTATCTGGGGGGTATCTCGCCCTCGTGCTGCATCGGGGCGGTCGACGCGGCCAGGATGGCCGCGAGACCGCGGGCAAGATGCCCGCGAC
>JAWODX010000493.1:0-15864 GCA_046483085.1 Planctomycetota bacterium | reverse complement strand
TGGACCGAGCTATTTCTCCTTTAATGTTACTGGCGGAAGGTGCGAGGCATGCAAGGGGCAGGGGGCCGAAAAGGTGGAGATGCAGTTCCTCTCCGATGGCCTGGCTGCCAGGAAAGAGGTCCGCTTCGTGCCTCACTGGGGTTTCCCGTCTATCCGGCTGCACACCCGCCCGGCCGACGACCTCCTGTTGCTTCTCCAGGACCCGGATCTCCCCGACCGGGAGTTCGTCATCCGGGCCTTTCCTCCTCCCCCGGGCTTGGTTCCAGACTTCTTCCTCGAAGAGCCGGAGCGGACCCTGTCGGACCGCGAGGCGACCCGCGTGGCCGCCGCGTTGAAGACCGAACTCGAGCATTCGTCCGCCTCCGTGCGGCGCGCCGCGGCTTCCGAACTGGCCTACTATAAGAGCTCATCGGCCCGGCGTGCACTTCTCGCGGCAGCCGACGATCCGGAGCCCTGGGTCCGGAAGGCGGTCGCGGAAGCCCTTGCGCACGGCCGTTCCCCGGCCCGCGCCAAAGAGTTGATCCGCATGCTCAAGGAACATCCGTCCCGGCGGGCGCGCCAGACGGCGGTGCTGGCACTCGGTCAGTTGTTGTGGCCGGACTTTTTCTGGTTCCCGTCCGCTGACGAGGAAGAGGGCAGCCGCCCGGCACTGCCGGAAAAACAAATCACCGCCGCCCTTGTCTCCGCGCTGGACGACCCCTCGCCGAGGGTGCGCGCACCGGCTGCGAGCGCCCTGGCTCGCTGTTCCGAGAAAAACGCCCGGCACGCGCTACTGGCCGCCCTCACCGATCAATCGGTGTTGGTGCGGGCGGAGGCGGCCTGGGCCGCAGGAATCCAGAAGGACAAGCGCGCCTTGCCGCGGCTGAAGCAGATGGTCCAGACCGGCGAGAAGCCCGAGCGCCTGGCCGCCGTCTCCGCCTTGCCGTCTTTCGGCCAGCCAGGCGAGCTGGCGCTGGTCCGCGCCATGACCGACGCCGATCTGGACGTTCGATGCGATGCGGCGAACGCCCTGGGCGAGGACCTGTCACCCCGGACGATCACGGCATTGTGCTCCTTGGTTCGGACGGGGGGCCGGGATGCGGCGCGGCGCGCTTCCTGGAAGCTGCTACCCATCAAGACCCAGCAGGTGACCGAGGCGCTGGCCGCGGCTCTGGAGCGGCCGCATCCCGGCCTCCGGGCGCGTGCGGCGTGGGAACTCGCCGAGCGCGGAGATGCCCGCGGCGTCCCCGTACTCATCGAGCGCTTCGACGATCCCGAAGTGAACTGGCTGCCCGGCCGACTCCAGAAGCCGCTCGGAAGAAAGGCGGTCCCCGCGCTGATCGACGCGTTGGGGCATCAGCAGCGCGCGGTTCGTATGGGGGCCGCCCGTTCCCTCGGTGGCCTGAAGGCCGGCGCCGCGGCCAAGCCATTGAACGATGTGCTGACCGACAGGCGGGCGGACCGGCTCGAGGTCTTCGCGGCCGCGGAAGCCCTCGCCCAAATCGGCACACCCGCGGCGCGCAAAGCGCTCGACCGGCACCTCGATCACCGCTCCCGCGCGGTCCGCCTGATCGCGGCGGCCGCACTCGCCGGAGCGGGGAGCACGCGCGGGCTCCCTATCCTTGTCCGCACCGCGCTCACCAGCAAGACCGACGACGACCGGTCGAAGGCGGAACAGGCGCTCGAATACCTCGGGGCGAAGGCGGCGCCGGCGTTGGCGGCCGAGCTGGGCCGGGCGGGCGAGGCGGGGCGGGCCGCGGCTGAGATGCTCGTCCGGCTCCGCGGCCCGGGGCTCGACGCGCTTTTCGGCGTGCTGGCCGATGAGGATCACCCAGGGCGGGCGCGCGCGGCGGCGGCGCTCGACGACCGCGACGAGCGGCCGTGGGCGCTTTCTGCGGACGACGTGGCGGCTTCTCATGCCCAGCGGGCTCGACTGGCCGCCGCCCGGGTCGCGGCCATTCTGGACGACGATCGGGCGGTCCGGCTCGCCGCGCTGAAGTCGCTGGCGCCGAGCAATTGGGCGGAGCTGCGCCGTCTCGTTAGATGGCCGGCGGACAGCCGCGAGGCCGAGAAGCCGGACGCCCGCGAGCAGCGGCTGATTGATGCGCTGCGTACCTGTCTGTCCGATTCCGACCCGGCGGTCCGGGCCGCGGCGATCGGCCCCCTCGCGCGCTACGTGTGGGCGGTGTCGCTTGAGCCGCTTCGCCGGGCTCTCAAGGACGAAGACGTCCGCGTGCGGCTCTCGGCGGCGCGGGCGCTGGATCAACTGGAGACGCCGTCGCAGCACCGAACCCTGGCCTTTCTTGACGCCGCTGATGCGGGCGCCCGGGCCGCAGCGGTCTCCGCGCTGGTGGCTCAGGGCCTCCGCAGCGTGCCCGACGCCATCGCGGCACTGGACGACGCGGATCCGCGTGTGCGCATCGCCGCGGCGAACACGCTGGCGGCGCTGATGGACCCGCGTGCCACGCCGGCGCTGATCGAGGTACTGCGGGGCGACAAGGTCGCGGCGGTTCGGGCGGCGGCCGCCGCCGCACTCGGCGGCCCCGAAGAGAAAAAGGAGGCCGGAACGGTGGAGGACATCTTCGCGGACCCGCAAGTTGGCGAGGGCCGTCCAGTGGCGCCGCCAGGCATCATGGACCCGGCGGCCGTCGACCCGCTGATTGCCGCACTTGAGGACGACGCGTACCTCGTCCGCCGCGCCGCGCTGTTCGCACTGGTCTGGCCTGGTGACCTCCGGGCGTTGCGGCCCATACTGGGGATGTGGACCAGGGAGGCCCCGCTGCTGCCGGAGCGCGGTGCGAGAGTAGAGCCCTGGCGGCGCCCGGAGTGGATTGAGTACGTGCGGGACCGAGACCCGGCGCTGAAGGCAGCACGAGCGCTCGTGAGACGGGCGGAGAACGACCCGGCATCACTCGAGCGGCGGCTGTCGCTGCTCGACGACCTGCGCCCACGCGTGCGGCTCTTCGCCGTCACGGGGCTGGCCGCCGACACCGAGCAGATCACCGCGGAGCTGGTCCGCATTTCCTTGCACGACCGAAACGACGTGGTCCGGCAGGCAGCGGCCCGGGCACTGGCCTGGGGACCGAAGGGCGCCGGCCGCAAGGGGCTGGTGGCGGGGGCGAAGGATCCGGACCCGGCGGTCCGGCGCCACGCGCTCGAGGCGGCAGCGCGCTCCACCGAGCTGTTCGCACACCTGGGGCGCGGCGGCCCGCGTGGAGTCGGTTGTCGGCGTGTTTGGGTACTTGACATGTTCATCGCCGCCATGGACGATGAGGACCCGGCCGTTCGGAAGACCGCGCGGCTGCTGGTCGATCGGCTGCCCCTCCCGGAGAAGCGAACGAAGGAAGAGCTGCGCGCATGGTGGCGAGAGGCGTGGCCGTGGCCGTTTTTCTGAGACTGGTGGTCTGACGCTCTCGATCCTCGCACCGGGCGGACAGAACATCGTGGGCGTGACGAGCCGCCTCATCGAGGTCGCTCCCTATTTCGTGGTGAGACCGTGACGTCGCAGTTCGGAGTCTACGTCCACGTTCCGTTTTGCCGGCGTAAGTGCCGGTATTGTGATTTCTACTCGCGCCCGCCGGGCGAAGGGGAGCTGGACCGATACGTCGATGCGCTGATCCGCGAGGGCGAGTTGCGCGCGCGAAGTGTCCGTCTGACCGGTCAGACGAACACTTGCCCAACCGGCCATTCCGCATCTGCTCGCGTGCGCACGGTCTACTTCGGGGGCGGCACGCCGTCGATGCTCGGCGCGGAGCGACTCGCTCGCCTCCTGAGCGCGGTCCGAGAGCAATTCGATCTCGCGGCGGATGCGGAGATCACGGTCGAGGTGAACCCGCTCGACGTGACGCCGGGGCTGGCGGCCGGCTGCCTCGACGCCGGGTTCAGCCGGGTGAGTGTCGGCGTGCAAAGTGTCATCGAGGAGGAGCTCGGGTTCCTCGGCCGGCTGCATCAGGCGCCCGACGGTCCCCGCTCGGTCGAGATCCTCCGCGCCGCCGGATTCGGCGAGATCGGGATCGACCTGATCTACGGGCTGCCGAAGCAGACGCCGGCGATGGCCGAGGAGCGCGTGCGCCTGGCGGTCGAGTCCTGCCGGCCGACGCACGTCTCGGCGTACCAGCTCACGTACGCGGAGGGCACGCCGCTCTGGGATGACCTGCAGTCCGGGCGGATTCGCCGACACACGGAGGACGAGGCACACGCGCTGTTCCGGCGCGTGCACGAGACGCTGGCCGAGCTGGGCTATCCGGCCTACGAGGTGTCGAATTTCTCGCTCGGGGACGAGCATCGCTCGCGGCACAACAGCAGCTACTGGCGGCACGTTCCGTACGTCGGGCTCGGGCCGTCGGCGCACTCGTTCGACGGCGGGACCCGGTCGTGGAACGTGGCCGACGTGGACCGTTATCTGGCGGCCCTGGCCGACGGAAACCCACCGACCGAGGGCAGCGAGACGCTGACCGACGAGCAGCTCGCGGCCGAGACGATCATGCTTTCACTCCGGACCACCGACGGGCTGGACCTCGACGCGTTCCGCCAGCGGTTCGGGCGGGACCTGGTCGCGGAGCGCCGGGAGGCGATGGAAGCTGCAGCCGACCGCGGTCTCGTCCTGCTCAGCGACGCTCGGCTCCGCCCGACGCTTGACGGGCTCGCCGTGGCGGATAGACTAGTCAGTGAGTTGATCGGAGCGAGCTGAGCTAGTCCTCTTCGGGGATACGACCGTATTCAGGCTTTGCCGGGGGATTGGCGAACTCTGAAGACTTCTGTTCGCTGATTGGTTGGAGGAGATGAAATGTATAGGGCATTTGAAGCCAGGAATTTCAGATGCTTCGAAGACCTCAAGGTGGCGCCACTTAAGCGGCTCAATCTCGTCACTGGTCTCAACAACGTGGGGAAAACAGCTTTGCTTGAGGCCCTGTGGCTGCACCACGGCTACCATAATCCTACCTTGGGATCAACGACGGGCAGCTTGCGGGGGGTAGAGAGAGTACGGAAGGACGACTTCCTACGCCACCTATTCCGAGGCTTTGACCTCGGACGCCGAATTGAGCTTGTCCGGGGAGAGTCGAATGATCGCTCTAGGCGAGTGATCATCAAGGCGGTTCCTTCCTCGACCTCCGAGGTTCCCATGGAGACTGAGGGCGACTTGGCCGCGGCCAGCGAGGAACGGCGACTTGTTGGGGCGGCTGCCGAGGACGCGAGCAGCGCGCCCGGATGGGAATTCCTGATTGAGTCTTTCGATGAGGCCGGTCGGGAAACAACTGCAAGGGCTTCTTTCAATGGAAAGCAAGTCACTTTCACTCGCGCTGAAGGGGTAAAAGAGCCTAATGCGATTTTTCTGGCCGCGCGGGCACCTCATCGCTTCTCTACGTTGGCAGAACGGCTCAGCAATATCGCCGTTGAGAAGAAGGACGAGGATGTCATTCGTGTTCTCAACATCATTGAACCGAACTTGAAGAACCTGACGGTCCAACAACGAGCGGGGGCGCCAATGATCTTTGGGGATCTTGGTGCAGAAGAGCTCGTTCCGCTCCCGTTTATGGGCGATGGTGTTGGGCGCGTCCTGAACATCGCTCTCGCAGTTCCCGATGCTGAAAACGGCCTGGTACTGGTGGATGAGATCGAGAATGGTCTTCATTACAGCGTTATGACAGATGTCTGGCGCGCCTTGGCAGAACTAGCGACTTCTTATGACTGCCAGCTTTTCGCGACAACGCACAGTTGGGAATGCATTCGCGGCGCGCACGAAGCCTGCTGCGAGCGAGACGAATACGACTTCCGCTTGCACAGGCTGGAGAAAGGAGAAGACGGAATTGTCGCCGTCACCTATGACCAGGAGATGCTCGACGCAGTGGTGAGGACCGACTTGGAGGCGCGGTGATGCTTCCGGATGATTTGCACGTCCCTGGTTCTCGATCGGGGATCACGTACCGTAAGTTGCTCGTTGTGGAGGGACTGGATGCATTTCGCTTCTTCAAGTTCTTCCTCGAACACGAGGGGCTCCTGCAACAAATCGAGGTAAGGAACTTCGGGGGAGTCGACGAACTAGACGCTTACTTGCCTGCTCTGAAGGCAACCCCAGGATTCTCGCAAGTCCGCTCCGTTGGCGTCGTCCGGGATGCTGAGGCAGAAATGGAGAGCGCGTTTCGCGCGGTATGCCGGGCGCTTGGTTCGGCCGACCTTCCTGTCCCGCGCGCCCCCGAAACGGCTAGCGAAGGTGCGCCCAAGGTCTCGGTCTATATACTTCCGGACTGTAAGAGACCCGGCATGCTGGAGACGTTGTGTCTTGATGCATTCGGAGATGACGCGGCGCTACCCTGTGTTCAGGCATATTTCGCTTGTTTGCAGCAGAGGGACGCCCCCCACCCAAACAACTTGGACAAATCCCGTCTCCAAACCCTGTTGGCTTCTAGGCCGGAGCCCACGCCGTACATAGGCCGTGCCGCGGAGAGGCGATACTTCAATTTTGACCACCATGTGTTTGACCGCTTGAGGGCGTTTTTGCAGGGACTGTAGTAGGTGTGGACGGCGCCCCCGCATGTGCAGGTTTGTCAATGTCCGCTGGCCGACCGAACATCGTGTTCATCCTCGCCGACGACCTGGGCTATGGCGACTTCGGCGCGTTCAACGACGGCCGGAGCGAGACGCCGACCCTCGACCACCTGATCACCGAGAGCGTCTGCTTCACGCAGCACTACGCGGCGTCGCCCGTCTGCAACCCGTCCCGCGCGGCGCTGCTGACCGGGCGCTACCCGCACCGGACCGGGTCGATCGACACGCTCGAATGGCGCGGGCTGGAGCGGCTGGCGCTGCGCGAGATCACGCTGGCCGACGAACTCCGGGAGGCGGGCTACACGACGGGGCTCGTCGGCAAGTGGCACCTCGGCGCGTTCGACCCGCGATACCACCCCGAGCGGCGGGGCTTCGACGAGGCGGTCTGCTTCCGCGGCGGGATGCACGACTATTACCGGTGGCGGATCGAGTTCGGCCGGGACACGGTCCGGCGCGGCGACGGCACCTACCTGACCGACCTGTGGACCGACGAGGCGGTGGCGTTCATCGACCGGCATCGCGCCGATACGCCGTTCTTCCTGCACGTGACGTACAACGCGCCGCACACGCCGCTCCAGTGCCCGGGGGAGGACGTGGCGCCGTTCGCCGAGACGGGCGAGTTCAACGACGGCGTCGCGACACTCTACGGGATGATCCGCCGGATGGACAAGGGGCTCGGGCGGATTCTCGAGGCGCTGGACCGGCACGGTCTGAGTGAGAACACGCTCGTCGTATTCACGAGCGACAACGGCCCGCAGTTCGGCGGCCGGACGCCCGAGACGGACCTCACGCGGTTCAACTGCGGGTTCAACGGCTGCAAGGGGAACTGCTACGAGGGCGGGATCCGGGTGCCGCTGCTCGCCCGGTGGCCGGCCGGGTTCGACGCCCCCCGCGAGGTACACGAGATGGCGCACCTGACCGACTGGTTCACGACGCTGCTGGCCGTCGCGGGGGCGGAGCCGCCGCGCGACCGGGCGATCGACGGGGTGAACATCCTGCCGATCCTCCGGGGCGAGCCGGGGAGCGCCTGCACGCGGCGCTTCTGGCAGTGGAACCGGTACACCCCGCTCATCACGTGCAACGCGGCGATGCGGGACGGGGACTGGAAGCTCGTCCGGCCGGTGATCCGCGAGGCCCAGGAAGTGCCCGACATCAAGTGGCTCGAGGTATCGATGTACGAGCCCGAGCACTTCATCGAGAACGGGGCCATTCAGGAGCCGGACCCGCCGCGCGACGTGCCGGACCCGCCGCGGCCGCTCTTGTTCAACATCGCGGACGACCCGCTCGAGCAGCACGACCTCGCGGAGTCGGAACCGAGGCGGCTGTCGAGAATGCTGGCCGAACTGGAGAGATGGTTCGAAGAGGTGGAGGCGGAGCGCCGCTCGATCGACGACGCGTGGTGAGCCGCGTCATTCTTCGACGATTTCGTCGTAGCACTCGGCGCAGTAGGGCGTGCCGTCCTCGTCATGCTCACGGCACTCGGAGCAGTGGAGCCGCCCGCACTCCTCGCAGCGCAGGAGTTCTTCCTCGTCGTCCGCCTCCGTGGCGCCGCAGAGCTCGCAGAAGCTGAGCGCGTCGAGGACCAGGTCCTCCTCGAGTTCTGCGCCGTCGTCTTCTTCCGGGAGGGGGACTTCGGTGGGGCGGTCGTCGTCTGATTTCGGCCGGTCGCGGTCCATCTCGCACCTCCAAGGCACACACAACCTCGCTACTCTCTTATGCCAGCATTCCGGCGGTACGTCAAGCGCGAATTGCGAGGTTTTTGGCGAGGGGTGCGTGAACCGATTATGGTCATCCACGTGGCGCAGGGCGGTAGCGCCGCTTCGTCCGAGTCCGGATCGGGGTCTGTATCGGGTTCCCCCTCCGCCGACAGGTTGGGGTAACGCGAGGGGCGCGTGTGGCCCGCGAGCCGAGCGGGCCGGTGCCGGACGCGAGCGGTCTCGTTGAGTCAAGGCGGGGGGCTCGGGGGCAAGTGTCCGTCTGTCCGGACAGACGGACACTTGCCCCCCGCGGCCCCGATCCACACCGTACGATCCCGCGCACTGGGCCTGTGCGGCGTGCTCACCGACGTGTCGCACCCACCGCCCGCGGGACATACGTGGCCGAACCTCCACGCCGGCGGGCGCATACACCCTCGCCACGAACCCGGCCGCGCCCTCGGCCAAACCATCATACCTTGACGGACCCTTGGCGAGCACGTGTTCCGATCCGTGCTTGCGTTCCGCGCCCCCGGCGCGATAAGCTGAAGGGCAACTCGGGGAAAGGCAGAAGGAGGGATCGCGATGGCGGATCAGTTCACTGTGCGCGTGCGGACGGCGGCGGTCGCGACCTGGTGGGCCGTCCTGATCGGCTTCATCTGGATGGCGGTGTCGTTCGTGTTGTGGCGGGTGGTCCTGGGGTCCTGCAGCCTGACGGAGTTGGTGCAGGATGCGTGGGGGCCGGGGTTCGACGCGGTGACGATGAACCGGGTGACCCTGGTCTTCTTCGGCGTATTCAAGCTGATCCTGTTCGTGTGGGTGCTGCTCGCGGTGTACCTGAGCCTCTGGGCGCGGGGGCTGCGGCAGCAGGGGGCCTGACCCGCGCCGGGGGGCTGCTCCGGCCCGGCGCGACGGCCGGATCATCATTCGCCGCGCGGCCTTCTCCGAGCCCGACTGAGGCGAGAGGGAGACGATTCCAGTTTCTCACGTGGCCGTATCTGCTTTGGGCGAGCGGTCCGGGACCACGATCCGGTAGAGCAGGGGGATGAGCAGGAGGGTGAGGACGGTCGAGGTGATCAGGCCGCCCATGAAGGCGATGGCCAGTGGCTTGTAGATGCCGGCCCCCTCCGCCTGTGAGACGGCCATGGGGACCATTGCGAAGAACGTGGTGGAGACGGTGAGGAGGATCGGGCGGAGCCGGCGCTGTCCGGCGGTCACGATCGCCTCCTGCATCGCCATCCCCTCGCCGCGGAGCTGGTTGATGTAGGTGATGATGATGACCGAGGCGTTCACCACGACGCCCATGAGGGCGAAGATGCCGTTCCCCGACGTGGTATTGAGCGTGTGGCCGGTGAGGAACAGGGCCGCGAACACGCCGACCAGCATGACCGGGACGGCCCCGAGCATGAGGAGCGGCTGGCGGAACGACTCGAACTGGCCGGCGAGCACGAAGAAGACGAAGATGAACGCGACGCCGAACCCGACGGACATCCCGACGATCTGATCGTTCATCCGGGTGACCTCGCCCGACATCCGCATCTCGATTCCGCTCGGGGTCTCGACCTCGTCCAGGGCGGGCTCAATCCGCTCGAACACGAGCTCGTTGAGCGGCTCGTCGGACGTCTGGACCAGGACGGTCACCGTGCGCCGCTTGTTCTGCTTCGAGACGAAGCTCGGCCCCTCGCGCTTCCGGATGTCGGCGACGGTCGCCAGCTCGACCGCCTTGCCGCTGGGCGTCATCACGCTCGCCGCCTTCAGGTCGTCGAGGTCCTCGCGGAACTCGGGCGCGTAGCGGGTGACCACGTGGATGTCGCGGTCGCGGAAGAGCGCCCCGGTCCGGAGTTCGGTCCGGTAGCGGGCGGTGTCGCCGCCGTGGATGGCGAGGCGGAGCGTCTCGGCCATCTTGCCCGGCTGCAGCCCGGCCTGGTTCATCTTCTTCTGGCGCGGGAAACACTGGTACTCGGTCCGCCCGGGCCGGGTGTTCTTCTGCACGTCGAAGACGCCGGGCAGCGGCGACAGCGCCTCCACGTACCGGTCGGCCGTGTCGTTGAGCAATTCCCAGTCGTAGCCGAGCAGCTTGAGCTCGACGGGGGCGCCGGCCGATCCCCACCACGGGGCCGGCTGCACGAACTGGATGTGGCGAACGCCGGGGACGCCGGCGGCGACCTCCCGGCGAAGCCGGCTGACCAGGTCGGTCCGGGGGTCGCCGGAGTCGACGGCGGTCAGCTCGCGCTCGCCCTTCGGTACGAGCTGGAGGCTGATCGACATCTTGTTCGGCGGGGGGCTCGTCGGCTCGTCGCCGCCGATGTTGATCACCGAATACTCGATCGCCTCGTCGTACCGGTCGAGCACGGCCTGGATGCCGGCCGCCACCTGCTTCGACTCGTGGAGCGTCGCGTCGACCGGGGTCTCGACGTCGACGAAGTATGCGTTCTGGTCGGTGCGCGGCATGAACTCGACGCCGATCAGCGGGAGGAGGCCGAGCGACGCGATGAAGACGAGGAAGATGCCGGCGGTGATCTTGATCGGCCGCCGCAGCGACCAGCGCAGCAGGGCCGTGTAGACCCGTTCCAGGCCGGCCAGCGCCCCGGTCGTCACCAGGGCGATCCAGCGGAGAACGGGGATGCTCGTCACGCCTTCCGACGCGTTCGGGATCAGCCGGGGCGTCAGGTTCGAGGTGACGAACAGCGCGACGGGCAGCGCCATGACCTGGGCGAAGATCGCGGTCAGCGCCATGGCCCGCATCAGCTCGCCGATGTAGCCCTGCAACTGGGTGAGGGGGACGAAGACGATGACGTTGGTGAGGGTGGACGCGAAGAGCGGCGCGGCCAGCTCGCGCACCCCGGCCGCGGCCGCCCGCAGCTTCTTCTCGCCCGCTTGCAGATGACGGACGATGTTCTCGAGCACGACCACCGACGCGTCGAAGTTCACCCCGATCGAGATGGTCAGCGCGTACAGCGTCACCATGTTGATCGTCATCCCGCCCAGCCACATGACGAGGAAGGTGCCGACGATCGAGGTCGGGACGCAGACGGTGATGACGACCGAGGCGCGCATCGTGCCGAGCAGGAGGAACAGGGCGATGAACGCGAGGACGAAGCCCTGCCACGCGGCGCCTTCGATCCCCTCGATCGCCCGCTTGATGAATGCCGCGTCGTCACGGCCGATGACCAGACTCATCCCCGGCGGGAGCGTGCGGCGGATCGCCTCCACCTCGTCCCGTACGGCGTCCGAGATGTCAACCGTGTTCGTGCCCGCCTGCTTCTTGATGTCCAGGGTGATGGCCGGGACGCCGTTGAGGGTGGCATAGCCGCGCGGCTCCTTGTGCCCGTCCACCACGTCGGCGACGTCGCCGACGGTGATCGGCGTCCGGTTGACGGTGGCGATGACCGTGTCGCGGATGTCGTCGGTGTTCTCGAACTGAGCGATGGTGCGGGCGACCTCGCCGGTCGGATCGGTCGGCTCCTTCAGCTCGCCGGCCGGGATGTTCGCGTTGTTGCGCTTCAGCGTCTGCCAGACGTGGTCCATCGACAGGCCGTAGCCGGCCAGCCGGTCCCGGTCGACGAGCACGTTGATCTGGCGGAGTAGCCCGCCGTTGACGATCACCTTCGCCACGTTGTCGATGGTCTCGATCCGCCGCTTGATCCGGTTGTTCGCCAGCTCCCGCAGGTCGCGAAGGCCGACGTCCTCGGCCGACAGAGTGAGGGTCATGATGGGGCGCATGGCGGGATCGAGCTTGCGGACGACCGGCTCTTCGATGGTGGCGGGCAGTTCGTCGCGCACCTCGTTGATGCGGCGCTGGACCTCGATGGCCGCCGCGTCGATGTCGCGTTCGCCGTACTGGAACTCGACCGTGAGCTCGGCGACGCCCTCGCGCGAGATCGACCGGATGCGGTCCAGGCCGCCCAGGTCGGTGAACGCCCGCTCGAGCTTGCGCGTGATGCGCTGCTCGACGTCGCTCGCACTCATCCCCGGATTGACCACGACGACCGAGACGTTGGGCAGATCGACGGTGGGCAGGAGATCGACTTTGAGGTTGATGAAGGCGAACACGCCGCCCAGGAACAGGGCGATGGCCATCACGCCGAAGAGAATCGGCCGGCGCACCACGAACCCGAAGGCGCCGCGTCCCGCCGGCTGCTCCTGGTCGGACGACTGGTCGCTCATCATCTCCGGCATCCCCGCGGCGGGTTACCCGGCGCCCTTCGACGTGACGGGCGGCGGGCGCACGGACTCGGGCGCCGGGGCCTCGCCCTCGATCACGCGGACCGCCTGGCCCTCGGTCACGTTCTCGATCCCCCGTCCGATGACACGCTGACCCGGCTCGAGCCCGGCCCGAATCTCCGTCACGCCTCCCGACACCACCCCGGTCTCCACCTCTTGTTTGTGCGCGGTCCGCCCGTCGATCCGATAGACGAACCGCCGCTCACCCTGCTCGACGATGCAGCGGTTCGGAACGACGAGAGCATCCTCCTTCTTGTATTTCACGATCTCGATGCGCGCGAACATCCCCGGCTTGATGAGGAGGTCGCTGCAGTCGAATTCCTCGGGCAGCGTCTCCCCCAGAACGCCCTCGCGGGTGTAGTTCCGGAATCGGATCTGGGCGATGAAGCTTTGCGCAAGCGGGTCGCCCGACGGGACGAGCGTGTGAACGGTGGCGGGGAACATGCGGTCCGGGAGACCGTCGAACCGGATCCCGACCGGCTTCCCCTTCCGCACGGCGACCACGTCGCGCTCCGGAACGATCGCGTTGATCTTCAGGTCACCGATGCATTCGAGGAGGTAGACCGGCTGGCCGGGATTGACCACGTCGCCCTCGTGGGCGAGCTTCTCGATGACCGTGGCGTCCGCCGGGGCATAGATGCTCGACTGCGCGATCTTGACCTGGATCTCGTCGAGCGCGGCCCTGGCTTTCTTGAGCTGTGCGTTTGCGATCTCGAAGGCGGCCTTCGCCTGATCGCGGTTCTCCTTCGACGTGGCCTCCTTCTCGTAGAGCTCCTGGAAGTTGCGATATTTCCGCTCGGCGTCGGCCTTCTGCGCCGCCGCGCGCTCGACCTCGGCTCGGAGCCGCTCTGCCGCCGCCTCGAGCAGACGCGTGTCCAGCCGGGCCAGCAGACCCCGCTCGCCGTCCTTCTGATCGTCGGTCGGGGCGAACACGACGTCCCCCACCTCCCGGGTCATCCGGACGATCCGCCCGGACAGCACGCTCCCCACGCGGGAGCGGACCTCCGGCTCGACGTGCCCGACCGTGTCGACCGTGTCGCGCACCGATCGCACGACGACCGTCTCGGCCACGACGGGGACGGGCACCTCGGTCTTCTCCGGCGGCCTCTCCCGGCAGCCGGCCGCCGCAAGCAGAGCCACGGACAGCCCGAGCGCGATCAACAGAGTTCGTGTCGGTTTCACCGGTTCCTCGCTGGGCTCGGGGTCACCGTTGCCGGAGGTGGTGCGGCCCGCGCCGCCTGGGGACGATTTCGCTCAGGACCACGGCCCGCTTGAGCGAAGAGAACTCGGGGAAGGCGAGCCGGCTCGCCGGCGGTTCCTCCCCTTCGGCGGCCGGCTGCCGGCCGATCTGGCTGGTCCGTACCGGCTTCTTCCTTTTCGGTGGCTGTTTCTGCGCGGCGGGCCGGGCCGGGCGTTTCCGCGCTCCGCCTCCGAACTGATATTCCGGCTGAGGGGCCGGTTTGCGCTCCGGGCGGGGCGGCGGCGCCGGCGCCCGGCGAGGCGGCGGCGGCGGTGGCGGCGCCGAAGGCTGCGGCTGAGCTTGTGGCCGAGGCCGGGACGGTGTCTCCCGGGCGGGTTGGGCACGCGCGGGCGCCGGCCGGCGGCGCGGGGGGCGGCCCGGCGGCTTGCCCGGCTCGGCACGGGGTTGGGCCGCGGGCCGCGCCGGCCGGGACGGCTCCTGCGGCTTCTCCTCGGGCCGGGCGCCGAGGCTCCGCAGGAACTTCTGGACCTGCTCTTCATCCGCCGCGTAGGCCTCGCCCTCTTCTCGTTCTTCCCGGGCACCTTGGTTGCGGCGTTCGGCGATCTGTCGGCGGCGCTCCTGCTCGGTCTTGGCCGCGGCGATCCGTCTGAACAGCCAGAACAGGCCGTACAGGACCATCACGATGACGACGAAGAGACCTTCCGGGTCTACGGCGGCGAGAATGCGCGTGGTCGGGTCAGTCATGTTGCGTCTCCCTCCGCGGGTCCGGGGGGGCCGCGCCCGGGGACGCGGCACCCCGCTTCACTTCGGGCGCGTCACGAACGTTTCTCGGATCCCGGCTCGCCGGCGATGCTCGACCGCATGCTGGTGTCGGCCTGGACGTTCTTCATGTTGTAGTAGTCCATGATGCCGAGATTGCCTTCGCGGAACGCCTGGGCCATGGCCTTGGGGACTTCGGCCTCGGCGAGGACGACCTTGGCCCGGTTCTCCTTGACCTGGGCGCTCATCTCCTGCTCGCGGGCGACGGCGAGGGCGCGGCGCGTCTCCGCCTTCGCCTGGGCGATCCGCATGTCGGCCTCGGCGCGGTCCGCGTCGAGCTTCGCCTTCACGTTGTCGCCCACGTCCACGTCGGCGATGTCGATGGAGAGGATCTCGAACGCGGTCCCCGCGTCCAGCCCTTTGTCCAGCACCCGCTTCGAAATGTTGTCCGGGTTCTCGAGGACGGCCGCGTACGTGTCGGCCGAGCCGATCGTGGTGACGATCCCCTCGCCGACGCGGGCGATGATCGTCTCCTCGGTCGCGCCGCCCACCAGGCGCTCGATGTTCGTGCGCACGGTGACCCGGGCCTTCGCCTTGACCTGGACGCCGTCTTTCGCCACGGCGTCGACGGTGGGCCGGCCCTTGCTCGGGTCGGGCGCATCGATGACCTTCGGGTTCACGCAGGTGCGCACGGCGTCGAGCACGTCCCGGCCGGCCAGGTCGATGGACGTGGCCACCTGGAACGACAGGTCGATGTTCGCCTTGCTGGCGGCGATGAGCGCTATGATGACGCGGACCACGTCGCCGCCCGCCAGGTAGTGCGCTTCGAGGTCCGGGGTCTCGATGTCGAGCCCGGCCTTGACGGCCCGGATGCGGGCATCAACGATCACACTCGGGCTGACGTTCCGCAGCTTCATGGCGATCAGGTTCAGCAGGCTGACCCGCGCCCCGGACAGCAGCGCCTTGAGCCAGAGCTGGAAGAACGCCGCCACCAGTGCGAAGAACACCAGGAGCGCCAGGCCGACGATCACCAGCAGGATGACCCAGCCGGCGCTCACCCCGCCTTCTTCTGCAGCCAACAGCGGTGCTGCCATCAAATCAACCATTGCCGCCTCCTCCAAAAAGAGTCACCGATTGCTTGCCCGTTTGCCATGTCGTCCGGTCCCGTCCCTACGGGTCCGCCTCGGGCTCGGCCCGGCGGACGACGATGCGGTTGCCGTCCGCCTTGTGCACCACGATCTTCGTCCCCGGCTCGATCAGGTCGCCTTCCGTGACGACGTCGTACCGGCGGCCGTCGATGCGGGCCTCGCCCGACGGCCGCAGGGCGGACAGCGAGACGCCCTCTTTCCCGACGAGGTCCCGATCCTTCTCGCCCTGGGGCTCGAAACCCGCCTCCTTCGTCTGGCTCTCCGCCAGCATGAGCCGCTTCCCGATCGGCGTCTTGGGCAGCAGCATGAAGGC
>JAWODX010000483.1:0-7078 GCA_046483085.1 Planctomycetota bacterium | reverse complement strand
GCCAGCGTATGCTCGGCGGCGCGCCCGTCGCGCCACAGCCACCGCGAGAATTGCTTCGCCGACCGGAGGTAGTGGTTGCAGGTCTGGAGCGACCGCCCGTCGTCACGCAGTTGCCGGATGCCCGCCTGAATCCTCGACGGCACGATGTGGCTGACCCGCTTCGCCTTGGCCAGCTTGAGCAGCCGGGCGACCTGGTTGCGCCGGCTGCGCGCGTGCTTCTCGGTGTCGCCCTTGTCGAGGAGGTGGTCGTAGAAGTCCGCGACGTGCCCGCCCGCGATCTCGTCGTCGTTGTTCCGGACCACGAGCGGGGTGGCCTCGGTGTCAGGCACCGAGCGGATGAACCTCGGGAACCTCGGTGTCAGGCACCGAGCGGATGTGTAAGGTGCTGGGGGCGCGGGGCTTGCGGGATCCGTTTACAAAACCTCGGCGTTCTCGGCTGCTCTTTTGCGGTGATTGAGCCCATGTCGGGCGGGGGGTTGTCCTTCGTGGTCTTCGCGCCCTTCGTGGTGCGGACCGCGAGAGTTCGAGGGGGTTGCCGTCGGGCATCGACGGCAACCCCTACGGTTCCCATCGCACCCCACGCGAGGGTTTTCGGAACAGAGAATCGGGCGGGCGCGGCGGAAATGGCCGTAACGCTTTGGCGGCTTGGGGGCTTGGGGATATAGAAAGAGCCGCGAGGCGTTCATGCTCGCGGCTCTCCGTTGCGCTAAGAAATTATCTCAAAAGCTGGGTCGGACATTCCTGTCCGCCTCTTGGCAGGCAAGAATGCCTGCCCCACCGACTATTGAGATAGTCTCTAACACTACAACGCTAAACTCTGGGGGCGAGATTCTTCGCTCCGCTCAGAATGAGAGCCCAGCGGCTGTTTGCTGTCATTCTGAGGAGCGTAGCGACGAAGAATCTCCTGTCGTTCGCATCCTGCGGAAGCCCGCTATGTGGAGACGCATGTAGTCGGCACAGCGACACTTATAGCTGGGCGAGACACAGGAATAGCGTTGTCGGACTAAATGCGGCCGGTCGATTCCGTGAAATCCGTTGGCTCAAAATGTCCCTGACATAGCTACCCCCGAGCGGTAAATGGACGTTCGAATTCGGGCCCGGCGCGCTCCCCCGCACTTGCCACTATTCGCGGAAATGGCTAACCGCGTTCGCCCCATCCGCGAAGAAGGTCAAGTAGGTGCGGCGCCCCTCGGGCTTATGAGGCGGGCGGCCGACAACTTCTCTTGCGGACCTTGCGGGATCATTGTACGATTGGTGTCAGCAGAGCAGGACAGTGATACTTGAATCCCTGGATTGAGAAGAGGGGAAAGGATGTCGAGAAGCAGCGTGCCGCCTCCGTGGGAGTCTCGTGGCCCGGGTTCATTCGGCCAGCCCGTTGTCGAACGCAATGCGCCGTGTCCGTGCGGCAGCGGTAAGAAGTACAAGAAGTGCTGCGGGGCGGCGGGCCGGTCTCGGTCGCGGAGGTCCGGTCCTGCTCCCCCGCAAATCGGTGACAGTCGCGCCCGGCGGGTTTCGAATCGGCTGATCGGCAAGCTGTTGGATGCCGCCGAACAAGTCGTGTCCAGCAGCGAGATGACGGCTGCCCTCCGCCGCTGGACCGGGAGTGACGAGCCCGTGCTCGAGGAGGGACCGGCGAGCCAGGGGCGCTTCCTGGAATACCTGTTGCATGACTGGCGCCCGGACGGCGGGACCGGACCGACCGTGGTGGAACGGTTCGCCGAGACGGCCGCCGAGGACCTCTCGCGAGAGGAGCGAAGACAGCTCGACCACTGGCTCCATCGGCGCCGGCGAGGCCTGTTCGAAATCGAGGACGCATCGCCCAGGGAGCACCTGACCACTTTTCGCGACCGTCTGACCGGCGAGACGGTGCAGGTCTTCGATGTGTCCCTGGCGCGCCAGGCGACCCGCGGGATTTTGCTGATCGGGGCGGTCCACCCGTGCGGGGACCGGATGGAGATGACCGGGTTCCCGTCGCAGGTCCCGCGCCACATCCGGACACAGTTCGAAGCGTGGCTGCACCGAGAACGCGCCGCCTGGCGGGAACGCCGCGGGCTGTCCGACGGCGCCGCGACGTGGCCGCGGTTCTTCAGCGAGCAGGCGGCAGAAATCGAGCGCGCCGCGACACGGATCGCGGACACCCCGCCGCGTTTCGTTCTGAGCACGGGCGAGACCATGGCCCCGGGCCACGCCCTGTACGAGGTGGACGAGCGCGCCCGGGTTCGCACGGCGCTGCTCGAGTCGCTCGGTCTTGCCGAGCGGGGACCGGGGAAGGGAAACGAGATCGACGGGGACTCGTTCGGCTGGCCGCGCGAAACGGAGGGCGACCGGCTGCCGTTCGAGAAACCGGTCCCGGATACGGATGACGAGGGCAGGCGGGTGCTCATGATCCAGTCGTCCTATGTCGAGCCCGAAGACCAGCACCGGTCGGGTGTCCCCAGACAGGAGGACATCGCGACAGTCTACCTGGGGGACGACCGGATGGAGGTCTCGGCCATGTCGAAGGAGCGCCTCGATTTTGTCTGCGAGGCGGTGGAGAACGAGCTCGGCGCCGCGATCCGCCTGGTCCGGCGCCAGGAGTCCACCGCCGACATGATCGATCGGCTGTGGGAGCAGCGTTCCGAGCCCCGGGGGCGCAGGCGGTGGACGAAGCCGAAGGATCCGGGACTTCTGCAGCTCGAACAGGAGATGGGCGACCGTCTCTGGCGTGATTGGATCGATTCTCCGAGCAAGGCTCTCGGCGGCAAGTCACCGCGCGATGCGGCCGCAGACCCGGAGCTCCGGCCCGAACTGGAGGCCATCCTTCGCGACTTCGAGGAACAGCAGCGAAGGGGCCACGGAGCGGGCGGCCCATGGACCGGGCAATTCGCCCGGAATGTGCGCCGCGAGCTCGGCATGGAATAACCGCTCTTGACCCGCGCGGCTGTTGCGCGTGATTCGAGGGCACACCGTGAAACGTCGCCCGGATGCTGGCGGCGCGACCGAAGCCCGACCCCGCCCTCATTCGGCGGCGTCCGTACGACCCTGCCCCAGGTTGTGTTGGCCCCGCTCACTTCTGGACATCGGCTCAACTATGGTTGACAATTCTAAGGTACCGGTTTAGGATTATCATTATGAAATTCGTGCCGAGACAACTGACCGCCGAGCTGAAATCGGCCGCCGAGGCCTTCCCGGCCCTGATCGTCACGGGGCCGAGACGGGCCGGCAAGACGACGCTCCTGCGGAAGGTCTTCCCAAAGGCCGAGTACTTCCTGCTCGAGGACCCGGACCTGATCGCCCGGTTCCGAGCGGACCCCAAGGGGTTCATCGATGAGATCGATCCGCCGGCCATTCTCGACGAGATTCAGTATCTCCCCGAGGTGCTGAACTACCTGCGGACGCTCATCGACGCCCGCCCCGAGCGCAAGGGGCAGTGGTTCCTTACCGGCACGCTCATCTCCGACCTGCTGCTCCTGTGGCTCGACCCGCGCATTCGGCTGGAGGGACGCGACACGGCGAATTGACCAAGGCCATGGCGCAAAACATCCAAGTGACACTTGTCTGATCCGCGGTAACGCCCAGTCGCTTGCTTCCGGCCACTTGACGACACTCATCCCGAACGATAAGCTTCACGTGGATTCCGGGCGGTGACTGTCGGTCAAATGCCCTGCGGGGGAACAAGCGTGGCGAAGGATCCGGCTCAGTCCGGCGGCGACCTGTTCATTGTCGATAACAGCGACGCGACGTGGAAGGCCCGCAAGTACCTCCACGACTGGACGGATCTCGGCAGCCAGTTCGACATCGCGACGGGCTACTTCGAAATCGGCGCGCTGCTCGCCCTCGACGGCCAGTGGCAGAAGCTCGACAAGCTCCGCATCCTGATGGGCGACGAAGTCTCGAAGCGCACCCGCGATGCGCTACTCGCCGGCGTCCAGACGACCCTCGACGACAGCATCGAGAAGGAGAAGGAGTCGAACGACTTCCTGACCGGCGTGCCCGCCATCGTCGAGGCCCTCCGCCAGAAGCAGATCGAGTGCCGCGTCTACACCAAGAAGAAGTTCCACGCCAAAGCGTATATCACTCATGCCAAGCAGGCGGTCGTCGGCGCAGCGGCCCTCGTCGGTTCGAGCAACCTGACCGTCCCCGGCATCACCCAGAATGTCGAGCTGAACATCCAGCTCCGCCGCGAGGTCGAGGTCCTGCAGGCGTGGTACGAGAAGTACTGGGACGAGGCCGGCGACATTACGGAGGTTGAGCGCCGTACACAACTCGGCAAACAGCGCCGAAAAGCGAGACGCGCGCAGGGGGCCAATCGGCCGAACCGCGGAAACCAGGCGGAGGGGACACGGAAGGAGGTGCGACATGAGTATCAGTAATATTCTGGCGGACGCTGCCGCCAGAGTATATTGCAAGGTCAGGGGTGACCGCATGTTCTCGCATTTGCGCGAACTTGAGTACAATCAGTGGCTGTCCCGCGAGGAGTTGGAGGAAATTACGAACCGACAACTTCGACGCCTGATGGAGCACGTATACGCCGAGGTGCCGTACTACCGGGCCGTTTTCGAGGAGCGCCGGCTGAAGCCCTCGGACGTCGCGTGCGTCGCCGACCTCCGGAAGCTCCCCATCCTCACCAAACGGATCATCCGTGACCGCTTCGACGACCTCATCTGCCCGGCCTACCGGACCCGCATGAGCGAGTACCAGACCGGGGGGTCGACCGCGGAGCCGATGAGGTTCTGCCGCCCGCCGGTCGTCAAGCAGTGGGGGAGGGCCGCCGCTCTCCGCGCCTGGAAGTGGGAGGGCTATCGACTCGGCGACAAGCAGGTGCTGCTCTCGGGCTCGACGTTCGACGTCAAGCGCCTGTCCGGCCTCAAATGCCGCCTCGAACGCGCGGTCAACCGCGTGCTTCTGCTCGACGGGCACGTGCTGTCGGACGAGATGTGCCGCCAGTACGTCCCCAGGATCCGCCGTTTCCGCCCCAAGGTGTTTCTCGGCTACGCCAACTCCCTGTTCATCCTGGCCGGTTACCTCCTGCGCAACAACGTTTCGGACATCCGCCCCGAGGCCGTGCTCTCGACGGCGGAGACGCTCTTGCCGGCCCGACGGGCAGCCATCGAACGCGCGTTCCAGTGCGACGTATACGACGCGTACGGCAGCCGCGAGGCCTCCCTGTTCGCCGCTCAATGCGAGCAAAAAGCGGGGTTCCACGTCTCGACCGACACAACCGCCGTGGAGATCGTCAAGGACGGCCGGCCGGCCGAGCCGGGCGAGCTGGGAAAGATCCTCCTGACCGACCTCAAGAACTACGGGATGCCCTTCATCCGCTACCAGATCGAGGACGTCGCGGTGGCCGGCGACGAGCCCTGCCCCTGCGGGCGATCCCTGCCCACCTTCCGGGCCGTGCAAGGGCGAATGAGCAACATCATCAGCCTGCCCGACGGGAGGCACGTCCATCCGCTCTATCTCATGAACCTCATGTATCCGGCCCCCGTGCAGGACTGGGCGAGCAAGGAGAAGCGCATCGAAGGCATCGCCCGATTCCAGATCGTCCAGGAGGGGCCGACCGAGTTCGTGGTCAAGATCATCCGGGAGCCCGGGACGAACGTCGACTACTCCTACATCGCCAGGAACTTCTGCGAGTTCCTTGCCGAAGACGTGACCGTCCAGCTTGATTTCGTGGACGACATCCCCACCCCGGCTTCCGGAAAACGGCAGCACATAATCTCGAAGGTGGAGCCGCGGATCTAGCCCGAATGAAACGAATCTGGCGCAAATCCTTCAAGATCGTGGTCAGCGCCGGGCTGCTCACGTACCTCTTCCTGACCATCGACGTCTCGGAGCTCGGCCCGCTGTTCGCGCGGATTCACCTCGGCTGGTTCGCGGCGGCGCTGGCCGTGTTCCTGGCCGCCAGGCTCGTCGTGGCCCTCCGGTGGGCGGTCATGCTCTCCGCCCGGGGAGTCCGCCTCTCGCTTCTCCGGGCCCTGCAGCTCAGTTTCATCGGCGCCTTCTTCAACACGTTTCTGCCGTCCAGCATGGGCGGGGACGCAATCCGCGCGCTCCACGTGGCTAGGGCCGAGGCGGGCCTCGCCGACAGCTTCGTCTCGGTGGTCCTCGAACGGGTCGTGGGGCTGGTGGCGCTCGTGTTGCTCACGAGCGTCGGATGCCTGCTGGTCCTGGATGAGATTCGGGGCACGGGCGCGCTCCTGGCGGTCGCCGTCCTGTGGGCGGGCCTCGCACTCGCCGGGCTGGTCTTCTACACGTGGGGGACGTGGTCCGGCTGGATCCGTCGGCTGGGGGAGGGGAGGCCGCGCCTGGCCGCGGCGCTCGGCAAGCTCGGTTCGCTGCACGAGTCGGTGCTCGGGTTCCGCCGGGCGCACCGCGTACTGGCGGCGGGGCTCGGCCTCTCGCTCGTGTACCGCGGGATCTCCGTCCTTGGTTCGCTGGCCCTCGCCTGGTCCCTGGGGATCCACATCCGGGCGGTCTATTTCGTCGTGTTCCACCCGATCCGCCAGTGCATCATGATGGTGCCCGTCACGATCTTCGGCGCCGGGCTGCGCGAGGCGAGCGCCGTCTTCTTCTACACGCAGGTGGGCATGAGCCGGGCCGAGGCGCTGGGGTTCGGATTGGCCGGCGGCGCGGCGATGCTGCTGATCAACGCCGTCGGCGGCCTGGTCTATGCCTTCTCCGGCGCGAAACGGCCGCCCGGGGCCGACGCTGGCGAGGGGCCGCCCGCCGGGCCCGAGAACTCGGCACGCACCTGACCTGCCGCCACGGCCCGACCCGGAACGGCGTGACCGGCCTCGGGGCCGCGCAACCCGGGCCGACGCTCCGCGCCATGTTCCCGCACCCGCTCGTTGCAAGGGCAGGGCGCCTGACGTACAATGATGGAGGCGGCCGTTCGCGCTTTCCACTGCGGAGGAGGAGCGGCTTGGGCAAGGGATCGGCGAGATCGCCGGGTGCCACCGGCAAGAACCGCCTGGGCGGGTTCCGCATCGTCCGGAAGATCGGCCAGGGCGGCATGGGGGCCGTCTTCCAGGCGGTCCAGGAGTCGGTCGACCGCCCGGTCGCCCTCAAGGTCCTGCCCCCCCGGCTGGCCCGCGAC
>JAWODX010000283.1:0-5865 GCA_046483085.1 Planctomycetota bacterium | reverse complement strand
CCTCCCACTTCCGGTCCCAGTGGCGCGGTGTGTTCACGTTTGTCCGACCCGTCTTCAGGAAGATGAGCAGGCGGGGGCAGTGCCGGCCCATCCAGACGTGGAGCCGCCAGGGGATGCAGCGCTGGTCGACGACGAACCCGCGCAGCCACCGGAAGAATCCCATGTCCCGTTACGACCTCCTTCGCGTCCCCAGTCGCTCGGAGAGATACCGGGCCAGCGAGCGGTCCAGCACGAGCACCAACCCCGGGTAGATCACCGTACCGCATGCCACCCGGGCGATCAACTGGGCGAGCCACGAGTCGAGCCGGATGTTGACCACGCAGGCGTACATGAGCCCGGCGGCCAGCGCATACCGGATCAACTGGCGCCAGGGGATGATGATCGAGCAGTGCGGGCGTGCGAACAGGTGGCCGATGAGGATGTGCAGCACCGAGCAGGCGAGGGTCGCGACCCCGGCGCCGATGATCCCCAGCTCGGGGCCGCCGGGCGCCATGAGCGCGACGTTCAGGACGATGTTCAGGGCGCCCATGGCGACCGACAACAGGGCGATCACCCCGGTCCGCCGTGCGAAGTGCAGCCCGATCAGGAGCGGCGTCCGGAACCCCGCCACCATCGCGGCGCCGACGACCAGCGGCATCACGGGCGCCGCCGGCAGATACTTCGACGATGCGATGAGGCGGATCAGCCCCGTCCGCACCGCCACCAGCCCGAGCGCGATCGGGAACGCCGCCAGCGCGTAGTAGCGGATCAGGTTCCCCAGCGTGGCCTCGGCCAGCTTCCGCTTGCCCGCGCTCCAGGCGTTCATGATCACGGGGACCACGGCGAACTGGAAGCCGCTGACAATCGCCTTGCACGCATAGGTCGCGAGCTGCGTGCCGACGCTGTACAGCGCGAGCTGCCGCGCGTCCAGCAGCGCCTTGATCACGTACCGGTCGCCCATGTGATACGCCGTCGTGGCGAGACTGCCCAGCATCAGCGGGAGGCCGTACTGAAGCATCCGGGCCGACTCGTCGCGCGAGACGGTCACCGTGATCGGCGGCCGGTCGCGAAGGAAGGTCACGCAGAGCAGGCCCAAGACGAGCAGCTCGCCGACGACGAGGCCCAGGTAGAAGTTCCGCAACGTCGGCCCCACCACGAGCACGAGCGTCACGCACAGGACGAGGCCCGCGTACTTGGTCGCCAGCTCGAACAGGTTGTACTTCAGCACCTGCTCGCGCATCCGGTAGATGCCCGCCGTCCCCATGAACGCGACGCGGATGAAGACCAGCAGCGCCGCCAGCAGCCCGGCCGTCACCACCGAGCCCGGGATGAAGTCGATGGCGGCCATGGCCGGGAACACGAGCGCGGCGACGACCGTCCCCACTGCCCCCAGGCCGACCGTGAGGATCAGGTACGTGCCGAGGAACCTGCGGAGCCCGCCGGCCGCCTGGCGCTCCCCGTAGAACCGCGCGAGCGAATGGCGCAGCCCGCCGGAGAAGACGAGGTACAGCACGTGCACGGTGACGCCGACGAGGCACATCAGGCCGTAGTCGGTCTGCGAGAGGGCGCGGGTGAGGATGGGCATCGAGATGATGCCCGATGCCATGATGAGGACCTGGCCCAGGCCGTACAGGAACGTGTGGCCCGCGATCTTTCGTGTCAGCGACACGGCACTCCTCGCCAGAACCCGGTGTTCCCGGAAAGCCCGGGAGGCGCGGCCGTCAATCTCGATCCGCCGGCGTACCGGCGGCGGCTTCGAGCTTCGCCTCACACAGCTCGGTGAACGCAGCGATGTCGGCCTCGGACACGCCCTCCGGCGCCGGCGGCGACACCTCCGACACGTTCGCCCGCACGCCCACCGTCTTCGCCAGCACGTCCGGATCGGCCGGCATGCCCAGCCCGGTCAACAGCTCCGCCACCCGGTTGCGGTCGTTCAGGCCCTCCGTCTCGATGTCGTGCGTCCGCACCTCCGGGTGTGCCCGCCGGAAGCGGCGATACCGCGCCTCGATCTCGTACCAGTACCACAGGCAGCGGAAGTAATCGTGAGCGAACCGGGCGCCGTCGCCCAGCACGTCAGATATTTGGACGGCGTTGCGCGGCGCGGCCGGATCGATCAGATACTCCCGGCCCGACCGCGTCCGGCCGGGGACGGTCTTCCGCAGCAGCAGGCTGCGCGCCACGGCCGCCGGCTCGCGGACCATGTGGACCACCTGCATCCGGGCGCCGAAATACTCGGCGGCCACCCCGCAGAAGCACTTGATGAACCCGTGGTTGGTCTCTGCATACCAGCGGTGCCCGGCCGCGGCCCGGTAGATGTTGGGCACCTTGCGCAGCTTGAACTCGCGCCGCAGCGGCCGCTCGTCGCCGTCGTTGTACGCGACCAGCACGGGGCCCATGAGGTCGGGATACGGCTCGTGCACCGCGGTGCAGCCGGACACGGCCTCCAGGATCATCCGGAGCGACATCGAGCCGCTGCGGCCCGTCGTGGCCACGAAGATGTAGCTCTCGACCGACCGGCAGCGGCGGCCGAGGACGGCGCGGTACAGCGCCGCCGTTACCGGGTTCACCTTCAGGTCGGCCCAGTTCATCCCGCGTCGGTCCTCGCGGTTCGGTCGGCGCGCGGATCGTGTGTCCCGGCCCGCCGGAGACGGCGCTTCACGGCCCGCAGGGTACCCATAACGGGTTTCGGCACAAGTGCGGCGGCAAGATAGAGCCAATTTGACAGCCGCCCGGGCCGGTACCGGCACGCCTGCCACAGCTCGCGGCGTGCCTGGGCCGTCCGGCCCGCGTAGAGCGCGTCGAACCCCGACCGGCGCGCGGTGCGGGCGTACGCGGCCCGCATCCAGCCCGCCCGGTCGAGCGAGCACTCGGGGAACTCGGCGGCGATCTTGCGGAGGAAGTCGAGCGTCTGCGGCTCGCGGCCCGGGTCCCAACTGATGTTCGCCCCGTGCCGCCGGATCACCACCAGGCGCTCGGCCACGTAGTCGATCGGGGACTCGTGCGCGATCCGGGCGTACAGGTGGCGGTCCTCGGCCGTCGCGAGGTCCGGGCTGAACCCGCCCACGCGGTCCAGAACCCGCCGAGGAACCATCACCGCCGGAAGGAGAATGAACACCTCCTCGACGACCGCCCGGAAGACGCGGCCGCGGTGGTACGTCCGCGAGGCGGACAGGCGGTCACGATGTGCGTCCTCGGCCCAGCGCCCCGCGTCGTCGAGCATCCGGTTGCGGCCCAGGCAGTAGACGAGGCCGAGGTCCTCGCGTTCCCGGAACAGGGCGAGCTGCTTCTGGGTCTTGGCCGGCTCCCACAGGTCGTCGGCGTCGAGGAAGGCGACGTACTCGCCGCTCGCCTCGGCGATCGCCCGGTTGCGCGCGGCCGCGGGGCCGGCGTGTTCCTGCCGGAGGACGCGGACACGAGGATCGTCGTCGTACCGTTCGAGCACGTCCGGGGTGCCGTCGGTCGAGCCGTCGTCGACCACGACGACCTCGACGTTCGGGTGGGTCTGCGCGAGCGCGCTGTCGACGGCCTCGGCGACGAACCGCTCGGCGTTGTACGCGGGGATGACGGCCGAGACCCGGGGGCGCGTGTCCTCGCTCATGAGCCCTCCCTTCGCGCGCCGGGCCGGGACGTTCTCCGCGGCGGGAGCGACCGGGCGAGCTTGCGGACGGCCCGGCCGGCGAGCTCGCCGAGGACGAGCCGCAGGTTCACCCAGCCCGGCCCGCGATCGCCCGGCGCGAAGTACGTCAGTTCGCGCTCGCCGCGCAGCGAGCGCAGCCAGTCGCCGAACGACAGTCGCTCGCCGAAGGGGTCCCCTCGCCGGTAATTCCAGAAGTAGCGCCAGTCGAGGACGAGGTCCACGGCCTTGACCTGGCGGGGCGATTGCACGAGCCGAGGGACCTCCTGCCCGGTGACTTCGAGGTACTGGACGAGCGGCAGGTTGACGCCGACGGCGTCGGTCAGCGCCGCCCACGTCCAGCACCGCGGGTTGATCTCCATGAACTTGTAGCGGCCGTCGCGCGGGTCGTGTTTCCACTCGATCTCGGCGATGCCGTGGAACCCGATGTGCTTCACGAACCGGCGGGCGAGTTCGGCGAGCCGCTCGTGCGGCGGCGTCGCGGTCACGAGGCTGCCGCTGCCGAAATCGGCCGGCATCTGTCGCAGCTTGCGGCCGCAGAACTCGGCCCGCGACTCGGACCGTACGTCGGCGTACAGACAGACGTAGTACAGCTCGTTCGCCGGCCCCGGCACATGCTCCTGGACCAGCACGGTCTCCCCGATCTCCGCCGCCCGGTGCAGCACGTCTTCGAGATCGCTCCGCGCGTCGGCGCGCACCGCCTTGCGGTGGAACGTCTCGAGAAAGCGGCCGGCGGGCGCCACCCGGTTGCCCTCCCAGGAGCAGCGAGCCAGCGGCTTGACGACCGCGGGAAGCGGCACGTCGAGGGCGGCGGGCACGTCGTCGCTGGACCGGACGAGCCGGGTCGCCGGCACGTCCATGCCCGCCTCCGCCGCGGCGGCGATCATCCGATGCTTGTCCATCGCCCGGCCCAGCGCGTCGGCCGACAGATACGGGCTGTCATACAGCGGGCGCAGGCGCGGGGCGTGAGTGCACACGTTGACGACGTCGTAATCCGAGCAGAAGACGAGCGCGGGCCGCGGGCTCACCAGCCGCCCGAGCTCGACCAGGAACGTCAGGAAGTCCTCGGGCTGCTGTTTCTGGTCCGGGCAGCGCAGCCGCAGGGCGGCGTACTTCGAGGCGAAGGTGGGCGGGCGGCGCTGCGCGGCGAGCACGATCACCGGGACGTCGTGCCGCCCGAGGCAGCGCACCGCCTGCAGCGCCGTCGGGCGGGTCTCGGGGCAGGAGACGATGACGACGGACGGCGGCCGGTCGAACGACAGGCGCCCCGCCGCCCGCTCGAGCTGCGCCCGGCACTGATCGAGGGCCAGCGTCCTCACGGGCGCCTCCCCTCGCCGCGCGGCCACGGCCCGGCAGCGAACTCGCTGATCGTGAGGCCCGGGGTGCAGCCCAGGTGCAGGGCACAGCCGACGAGCCGCTCGATGCGATCGAAGAACTCGTCGACCTGGGCTTCGGTCCGGCACCACTTCGAGTTGGGGATCAGCTCGGACGAGTGGAACATCATGTTCAGGAACCCGGTGCCGCGGGCGACGAGCCAGCTCGCCGCGTCCTCGATCTCCTGCAGCGGCACGTGCAGGAACGGCCGGAACCAGCGCTTGCGGACGCCGAGCGCGCGGCCGATCACGCGGACGGGCAGGTTGAGGGGGCGGGCGGCGGCGATCCGCCTCTCCAGGAGGCGGGGCAGCCGCCGTGTCAGGCCGACGGAGACCGGGACCTCGGTCACGCCGGCGCGGCCCGGCCGCGCGGGGTCGTCCTCGGACAACTCGTACACGCCGATCGGCGCCCGCCGGAAGTCCGGCCCGGCCGCGCCGAGCTGGACGTCGTCCGCCCAACTCGTCATCGGCGTGACGGAGCTGTCCACCGTGTAGCCGAACTCGGCCAGCAGGCGCACGCCGCGGCCGTCGAGCCCGTACTTGCCGGCCCGGTGGCTCGTCGGAGCCGCCCCGAACACGTCGACGAGCGCCCGGTGAAGGGTCTCGAACTTCGCGCGCTGAACGTCGGGCGGGAACTGGTAGAGATAGGGGTGGCTGCCGGGGCCGGCGCCGGGGAGTTCGTGGTGCGGGGGCGTGCGCCAGGCGTGCAGGTGGGCGCCGATCTCACAGCGGCGGTCCTCGTGGATGCGGACCCGGACGCCGCGGCCGTCCTGCGCCGCATCCACGAGGACCGCCGCTGCGAGATCGGCGCCCACCTGCACGCCTGGCGCACACCCCCGCACCACGAACTCCCCGGCGCCGGCCCCGGCAGCCACCCCT
>JAWODX010000278.1:0-8323 GCA_046483085.1 Planctomycetota bacterium | reverse complement strand
GCTCGATCAGCTCGCCGGTCAGCCAGTCGGGCGGCGGGTCGTCCTCGAACGGGTTGCCGTATTCGACGGGGGTGCGATAGCGGGTGTGCGGGTCCCAGCAGTTGACGTGCAGGAACCAGTCGTCGCCGGCGCCGTGCCGGTCGAGCCAGTCGAGAGCGACGGGGAAGACCTCGTCGGCGCGCTCCTGTCCGGACTTGCCGGTGTTGTGCATCTCGCGGAACCCGGCGTAGAACCACCAGGCGCTGTGCCGCTCGGCGAACGGCGAGACCGACGCGGTGTACACCCCGTTCTTCTTCATCACCATCGGCCAGTGGTCGGTTCGGGCGGACTGCTTGAAGCCGCGGTCGCGGCCCTCGCGGGTCGGGTCGGCGTCGGTCCCGCCGTGATTGACGACGCCCGTGTGGATGCCGTGCCGGCCCATCCACATCCCGGCCCGGGACGGCAGGCAGGGGGCGTCGGAATTGAAACAGTGCTCGAACCGGACGCCCTCGGCGGCGATCCGGTCGATGTTCGGCGACGTCGCCCGATGATAGCCGTAGCAGCCCAGGTGGTCGGCCCGCAGCGTGTCGATGTCGATGTACACCAGCCTCATCCGTGCACCTCCGCAAGACGGTTCAGGGTCCGCATCGCCGCGAGTGTACCGGCTGCCCCGGCGCCGTCAAGGGCGGGCGGGTCGGGCCGCAGGCGAGGCATTTGCCATGTCCAGTGTGATCAAGCTGGCGTGACTGTAGCCGGCCTCCATGAGGCCGGAGAAGGGCCGAGGTCATGGACCTCGGCTAGAATTTGTGATCGCAGCAGGGGACATCGCAAATGCCTCCAGGCACAAGAGCATTGACACGGCGGTCTGTCCGGCGCATCATACCGGCAATGCGAATCGAGTATTTCCCCGAAACGGACAGTCTTTACATCGAGCTGGCCGAGCGGCCGGGAGCTGACACACAAGAGATCGGCGAAGGCATCGTCGTGGATTTGGACGAGCAGGGCCGGGTCATCGGGATTGACGTGGACCAGGCCGGCCGGCACCTGGATCTCGGAAAGCTGAACCTGAAGCGAATCCCCTTCGAAGTCGAACAGGCGACTGGGTGAGAGCCGAACGAACGTTGAACGTCGGGATGATCGGCTGCGGGTTCATCGGGAAGGTGCACAGCTTCTCGTATCTGAATCTCCCGATGTACTACGAGCCGCCGCCGGCGACGATCAAGCTGCTCGCCGTCTGCACGGCGCACGAGGAGACCGCGCGGGCGGCGGCCGAGCGGTTCGGCTACCGGGTCGCGACCACCGATTTCCGCCAGGTCACGGACGACCCCGACGTCGACGTCGTCAACATCTGCACGCCGAACCGGCAGCACAGGGAGCAGCTCCTGGCGGCCATCGCCGCCGGCAAGCACATCTACTGCGACAAGCCGCTGACCGCCAGTGCCGCCGAGGCGCGCGAGGTCGTCGCCGCGATGGACGGCTACACAGGCACGCACCAGGTGACGTTCCACAACCGGTTTTACCCGGCGACGCTCCAGGCGAAAGAGCTGGCCGACGGCGGCTTCCTCGGCGACGTGCTCACGTTCCGGGCCGCGTACCTGCACGCGGGCAGCGTCGACCCCGACCGACCGTTCGGCTGGCGGTTCTCGAAGGAGATAGCCGGCGGCGGCGCGCTCTACGATCTCGGGGCGCACACGATCGACCTCGTCCGGCACCTGGTCGGCGAGTTCGCCGACGTCTGCTGCGCCACGTCGATCGCCCACCCCGACCGGCCGTCGCCCGACGACCCGTCGAAACGGGTCCCGGTCGACGCCGACGACGCGGCGTTCATGCTCGTGCGGACCGAGTCCGGCGCGCTCGGCAGCATCGAGTCGAGCCGCACCGCCACCGGGACGCAGGACGAGCTGCGGTTCGAGATCCACGGGAGCCGGGGCGCGATGCGGTTCAACCTGATGGACCCGAACTGGCTCGACGTGTGTGACCTGACGGCCGACCGCCCCGGCTGGACCCGCCTGCCCACCGTGCAGGACTACCCCGGCTCCGGCGGGTTCATCCCGGGCAAGGCGTCGATCGGCTGGGTCCGGGCGCACGTGGCGTGCCTGCAGAACTTCGTCGCGGCGGCCGCGCGGGGCGAGCCGGCCGAGCCGGGGCTCGACGTGGGCGCCCGGGTGCAGGAGATCATGGACGCGGGCTATCGGTCGGCGGAGAGCGGCGGCTGGGTGCCGGCCTGAGGCCCGGGGCGCCCCGGGGTTCCAACAACTCGGTGGGGCATTTTATTTTCGGCGGAGGATGAGCCGGCCCACGGGGCAACCGATGTCCTCGGCGATCACCGGGCACTTCACCTTCAGCAGGAAGAAGACCGGCTGGGGCACGTCGCTCAGCGTCTCGTAATTCCCCTGCCCTTTCGAAATGATCAGGTCGGCGCGCTCGAACCGCTGGCGGAACGCCGCCGAACACTCCGCCAGGATCGTGCCGGGGACGTCGGCGCCGTTGTCGATGACCGGGACGAGGTCCGTGACCCCCGCCGCCTCCGCGTCCTCCCGCAGGGCGTCGTTGATGATGGGCTTCCCGCGCACGGCGAACGTGATCTTCTCCCGCGGCAGGTATTCGAGCAGGAGCCGGTCGAACACGATCTCGCCCGCGTTATCGGCCAGGTAGAGGATGTCGGTGGCGGCGTCGACGGCCGTTCGGAACGCCCGGATGTCGGCCGGGTCCAGCGGATCGGTCAGCGCGCCCTCGACGGCCGCCTCGACCTGGTCATGGGACAGCCCCGATTTCACGCCGAGGTCGACGATGTTGCCCGCCGCCGCGAGGTGGACGGCGGCGGCCAGCGGATCGCCCGATGCGTCGGCCCGCTCCTTCAGCCCGGGATAGAGCCGCAGGGCGAACGCGTTGAAGCGCCGCTTCGCATCGTGATAGGGGTCCTCGGCGCCGGTCATGTCGCGGACGGTCCGGTGGATGATCTGGCCCATCCGCGGCGGCGGGTCCGCGAGGTCCATGTCGGCGATCTTCCGGAGCACGGCGCGCACTGCCCGCTCGTGCACGGCGCGATCGTCGGTCGCCAGGCGCGCCGCCTCCAGGGTCTGTCGAACGAAACAAGGGATGCAATCGAGATACGTTCGCATCGTGGCTCCAAGGGCACGTGAGGACGCATGGTTTATCAGGTTCGGGGGGGCGCGTCAAGTCGGCGGAAGCGCCGGACGCTGTTGCCATGGAAAAAGCGGCCGATTGCTCGGCCGCTTTTTCGTGTTGGCGGTTGGCGAAGTCGGCTATTTCCTGCGTCGGCGACGGACGGCCAAGCCGGCGAGCGATCCGAGGAGGAGCAGGCCGGCGCCGGGCTCGGGCACGGGCTGGCCGGCGAGGATCAACAGGCCGCCGTCGAAGTAGTTGAAGTCTTCGGTCGCCGAGGACATCCAGGGCCGGAAGTCGAACATCATCGCCGCGTTCAGCATCCCCCGGTACGGGTAGAAGTCGGGGTTCGTGCGGCTGGCGTGTTCCGGCGCGAAGTACCAGTCGAACAGGCGGCCGTCGGTCACTTCCAGGTCGAAGATGCCCTTGGTCACCATGAACTGGTTGCTCCTGGCCCGCTTCTGCAGGTTCACGACGGTGAGGAAGTAGAGGTCCTTCAGCTCACCGACCAGGAGCGGCTCGCCGTCGAAGCCGGTCGTATCGGTGATGTCGGGGTCGCTTTCGGGGACGCCGGCATCGCCGTCGTCACCCCGAACGTGCATCGGACCGGTGCCGTCGGCGTCGACCGGGGCGAACGGGTTACCGACCCAGTAGTTGTCCACGTGGCTGCCGCAGGTGTCGGCGTCGGCGTTCGTCCACGTGGGGCTGGCCAGGTCGATCGGATCGACCGCGGTGCTCTCGTAGATGGCCAGGAAGGGGCGGTCGCTCTTGGCGTGGTCGCTGTCGTACCGGGGGTCGGTGGGATCCGACACGAGTCCGGCGTCGTGGATCTCGCCGTCGCGGTTGTAGTCGTAGTGCGGGTTCGACCCCTCGGTGACCCCGAACTCGAACGTCGTCTTGTACATGATGATCCCGTCCCGGTCGCCGTCCACCAGCTTGACCGCGGGCACCACCAGGTTCTGGCCGGTGAGGGCGTCGGTGGCGTTCGCAGTCCCGGTCACCGCCGTGTCCGCGAACGAGCCGGTCGTGGTGAGCACCTGGATCTCCTTCACCGCCAGATTCCCCATCACGAAGTGCAGGGTGGTGTCGAAGTCCAGCGGCCTCCGGACGCTGTCGTCGTTCGAGATCGTGCAGCCGTCGACGGCCACGCGGTTGATGGTTCCCGCGCCGTAGGTGACGACTCGCCCCGAGCCATCGCCCTGGTCGGTCCCGGCGGGCACCGTCACGTGTGCCGGGCCATCCAAGGCGGTGTACGTCCGCGAGTACGGCAGGAACACTTTCTCCGCGTCGCCCCCATCGGTGAGCCCGGTATCCAGAACGGTGTCCTGGTGGAACTGGCAGTTCCACGAGAACGCCAGCGGCCGGGCGTAGTACGGCGAGAGGGTGTCCAGGGCAGAAATCACGTCATCGGCCCAAACCGTGCTCGCCGCGCCAACCAGGAACAAGCAGGTAAACGCAAACACCATCGCGCCGCGCATCGCCTTGCTCATCGGACTCCTCCTCACTCTCAAGGTCGCCTTGGCCATTTTCATCACCTTTCTGTCGTTCGTTTCGGGTCGCATTCTGCCTTCCCAAGGAGCAAACCCCGTGCCAGGGCCGGCCGAATAATCGCAAAAAGCCCTCCCGAATCTCGTAAGCCCTTGCAAAGACAGGCCTTCGCTATCTGGCAGACAAGAGGGTATTCTTCTCGCGTCCCGCGGCATGTTGCCTCAGCACAACGCCGCGCCCGGTCCCCGACCGCCGAAAAACGGCCTGTTCGGCACGTAAGTGCTTAGCCTGCCAATACATAGCCGCGTGTTTCGCAAAAGGACCATGGGAGTGTCGCTTTTCGGAAAAGCACCATGCCGCCCCGCCCTCTGTTGCGGCTTGCCCCGGGATCCGGTAGAATGGCCATCATGGACGACCTGGCGGCACAGCGGGCATCTGTCGTCATTCTCGCCTACAACAAGGCCCAACACACCGCGCGCTGCCTGAACGGCCTGTTGCACACCTCCTGGCGGCCCCTGGAGGTCGTGCTCCTGGACAACGGCTCGACCGACGGGATTCCCGATGTGTTCGACTCGTTCGAGGAGCGCGCAGGAAATGCCGAGATCCACGTGAAGCGGCTGCGGAACGAATCGAATCTCGGGGCCGCCACCGGCCGAAATCAAGCCCTGGAGCGGGCCTCAGGCCGCCTCGTCGCCTTCATGGACAACGACGTGGTCGTCCGCTCGCGCGATTGGATCGAGCGGCTGGCGCGGACCCTGGCGTCTCACGACAAGGCCGGGATCGCCGGGCCGAAGCTCATCTACCCGTTCCCGCCCTTCCTCATCCAGTGCGCGGGCGGCGCCGTCTCGCCCACCGGGCGGGTCTTCTTCCGCGGACGCGGCGAGCCGAACGAGAGCCCCCGATTCGGGCAGGAGGAGGAGGTCCAGTGCCTCATCAGCGCCTGCTGGCTGATGCGGCGCGATGTCTTTGAGGATGTGGGCGGGCTCGACGAAGCGTACAATCCCGTCCAGTTCGAGGACATCGACTTCTGCTACAAGGCCCGAGCCGCCGGCTGGCGGGTATTCTACAACCCGGCCGCCGAGATGTACCACTTCGAGAACGTCACCACCTCCGGGTCACCCACCATCAACAGCCCCTATCAGATCGTCAAGAACGGGCTCCTCTTCAAACGGCGGTGGCAGCACGCCTACAGCCGGGAGGCCGGGCCCCGCGAAGAGGACTGGCACTGGGCCGAAATCCCCACGGTCCGGCTCGATTCCATCGGCCCGCTGGAGATGACAGGCGGGACAAGCGCCCGCGAAACAAGCTCTTAGCACGACAACGCTACAGTGTCGCAAGCGGATCGGCGTAAGGCACGGGCGAAGAACACAATACGGGACTCTTCACCTGGTATCGTGGCAGACAAGAATGTCTGCCCCACCCATGCGGCGGACTCTGGCCGGTGAGGCAGGCATTTCTGCCTGCCCGGCCATTTGCGCCGGGCTGCCGGAGCGTGCCACGGGCCGTTCTGTAGCCGGCCCCGCAGTTGCAGTCGGTTACAGGCCGGAGAGCGTATACCTGAAGAGGACTTCCACCTCTCCGACCTCGTGCACTTGCAGGCGCACTGGCACGGGCTTCCAGGCCGTGGATATTCACGGGCAGGATGCCCGTGCCACGGCTGATCCGCCCTTTTGAGATAGATAGTTAGCCAGCCCCGCCGCCGCACCGTGCGTTTTTACTCCGCCCCCCCCACCCCGCCGCCGCACCGGCCGAGCACGGCCTTTCCGCTTAAGTCTGCACAGCATTACGACGATATAGTAATGGAAGACGTTGGCGGACAAGTTCCAGCACACTGAGGGCCTCGCATTGGGCGGGACCAAGCGATCTACCCGGAAGGCCAGGGAATCCAACGGGAGCACCGCCTGCGCCGCCAGGAAACAGAGGCCCGCCCGCCGGAAGCAAGACGAAGGAGCTCACGAGATGCGGCTCAAGCGCGTTCGTAATGAGATCGAGAGCGGCACATACGAGACCGAGGGGAAGTTCCGCATCGCCATCACCCGCCTGATCGACGACGTACTCGCCAGGCAGCCGAGGAAGCGGTCATAGTCCGAAACGCCGCCCTGCCCCGCCGCCTCGACACCGCTCCCCTCCCGCCCTCCCCGGCCGAGCTCGAGCAGTAAACCGCCTCAGCGATCGCGACGGGATCCAGTCCGGAACCGGGCCGGCGACCAAGGCGCGCTATTCGGGCAGCCGGGCGGCGAGCTCCTCGGCGATCAGCGCGTGCCCCGCCGCCGTCAGACAGCCGCTATATCGATGGCTCAACGCCGCCGGGTCGTCGTGCGCCCGGAACACGGGCGTCAGGTCGAGAAACGAGATGCCCCGGTCGCCGCACCACCGCGACAGCTCGGCCTGGAACCGCGAACGCTCATCGTGGATGTACGCGGGCAGCTCGTAGCCGAGCGATTTCAGGAACACGAATCGCCGCGCGTCGTACTGGGCCGGCGCCGGCAGGAAGACGATGACCGTCGCCGCGCCCCGGCGCGACGCCTCGTCGCGGATCGTCCGCAGCGCCGTCCGGAGGCTCCGCCAGCGCGACTCCGTCCAGTTGGCGTCCAGGTTCAGCCGGTGGGGCCAGCAATGCCGCCACAAGAGGCCCGACGCGAGCACGCTCCCGTCGAACCGGTGCTCGCACGCCGCCCGAACCAGCCGCGGCAGCTCCTCCATTCGCTCCCGCCAGACCTCGATCCGCGCCGGCGCGATCCCCTTCTTCTCCGCCGTCTCCACCGTCCGCGCCGCGAAGTCCGTCTCCGGGCGCGGCTCTGCAAACCGGCGCCGCTGTCCGGCGGCGGCCCGGTGCGCGGCCAGGTTCGGCCAGAACCGCCCGGCGACCCCCGGCCGCTCCGGCGCCAGCGGGAACGCCTCCGCGATCGGGGTCGTCGGCATGTCGGTCACGTCGTCGGCCGACACGCAGACCACGACCAGGTCCGGGTCGTAGTCGAGCCCCACATAATGGAGGATGCGGGCCTGCCGCAGCGTGTTCGCCCCCGGCTGTCCGCAGTTGATCACCTGCACGTTCTCCCGCCGCGCGTCCAGCCGCGCCGCGAACGTGTCTTCCGCGCTCACCCCCCGGCCGAACGTCCGCTCGTCCCCGAGAAGGACCAGCCGGCGGACCGACAGCGGCTTGCGCAGCCGGCGCTCGGGGCCGCGCAGGCCGCGGCTGTTGGTCCGCAGCTCGCAACGGTACTCGATCTGCTCGACGGGAGTGCGGAGGTTCGGCGGGAGGGTCAGCCGGGAGGGCCGGTCCAGCGGGACGCCGACCACGGGCAGCAGCCGGTCGACGATCATCGAGGCGAGAAGAAGCAGAACCAGCGCCAGGACGAGGACGGGAAGGCGGCAAGTCAGGCGCCTCTGTCCCCGGTCGGGTTGAACCGTTTCCGGCTGTCCCTCGCCTGAGCGTTTCATACGCACTCAGCGGAGCGGATGGGGAGCTCTAGCCAAACGATGGGGCAGACATTCCCGTCTGCCCGGCAGCAGGCAATAATGCCTGCTCCACCCGGGTTGTGCCAGACGCTCTTGGCCGCCGGTCAGGCATCGGTCGTTTCGATTTCGGCGCCGAGCGTCTGCATCAACTCGACGAAGGTGGGGAACGTGACGGCGGCGGCCTCGGCGGTCGAGACGCGGGTCGTGCCCTCCGCCCCGAGCCCCGCCACGGCCAGCGCCATCACGACCCGGTGGTCGCCGTGGCCGTCGA
>JAWODX010000268.1:0-2986 GCA_046483085.1 Planctomycetota bacterium | reverse complement strand
GTGAAGTCGAGGTTCTCGTCGATGAACTCTGGTTTGAGCCACCAGTTGTCCTCTTCGATACCCCGGCCGGCGGCGATTCGTGGGATCGCCTCGAGACGTGGACGGATTCCATCTATTACACGTTCGTGACCTACAGCACGCTGGGCTACGGCGACATCCTGCCGACGACGCCGGACGCCCGGTTGTTCGTGGTCTCGATGATCGTCGTCGGCCTCGGCTCGTTCATCACCGCGGTCACCATGCTCATCGGGCCGATGATCGAGCAGCGGATGAAAGGAGTGCTGAGCATCATGGGCAGGTTCCAGAGGGCGAAGGACCACGTGATCGTCTGCGGCTACAGCAGCGTCGGCGAGAGCGTCGTCGACGAACTGCAGGATCGCGGCGCGCCGTACGTGATCATCGAGGACCGCGAGGACCTGGCGGCGCATCTCCGCAGCAAGGGGCACGACGTGCTGTCCGGCGACGCGGCCCGGCAGGAGACGCTGCAGGAAGCGAACGCTGGCGCGGCGCGGGCGGTCGTCGCCGCGTTCGACAGCGACTCGGTCAACACCCTCGTCGCGCTGACGGCGAAGGAGCTGCGCGACGCGACGAAAGGAGCCCGGTTCCGGATCGTCGCGAGGGTGGAGGACGAGGAGAACATCGACAAGGTGCGGCGCGTCGGGGCCGACGAGGTGATCTCGCCGTCCACCCTCGGCGGCCGGGCCATGGCCCGGAAAGCGGTCGGCGCGGAAACCGCGTCCTGATACGGAGGTCGACGTTGAAAAGAGCATATTGGCTCGCCACTTCTGTCGTCATCATCCTCGCGGCCGTTCTCGTCGGCCCGGCGCGAGCGGCCGGGATGCCCGGCATGGAGCGGGCGGCGACAAGCGCGCCGGCGACCGGGGCGCAGCAGCCCGCTCCGGCTCAGTCCTTCCAGCAGAAGTATCTCGCCGAGGGATCCCCCTACCGCGGGATCGTCGTTGCCGTGCTCACCCTGATCATCCTGCTCGTGCTGCGGGGCTGGAGCACCCGGCGACTGCGGCGGTACCTGCGCGACCACGCGTACAAGCCCGAGAACGTGCAGAAGTTCATGCGGACGTGGAAGTCGGTGTGGACGTTCGGCATCGTCGTGTTCGTGCTGATCAGCCTGTCCGGGTCGCTCAAGCTGCTCGGCCTGTCGGCGGGCTTCCTGGGCATGATGCTCGGCTGGTCGCTGCAGGCGCCGGTCACCGGCCTGGCGGCGTGGCTGATGATTGTCACCAAGAAGCCGTTTCGCATCGGCGACCGCATCATCATCGGCGGGGTGATCGGCGACGTGACCGACATTACCCTGACCCACGTCATCCTCAACCAGGTCGGCGGGACCGTCGGCGGCGAGGAGAAGTCCGGCCGCGGCGTGCTGATCCCCAATGCCATCCTCTTCAGCCAGACGATCACCAATTACACGCTCGACCAGAAGTTCATGCTCGACGAGGTTCCCGTGCGGGTCCCGTTCGAGGCCGACGTCGAGCGGGCCAAGGAGATCCTGCTCCGCGCCGCGAACGAAGTCACGAAGGACATCATCGCCGAGACCGGGGAGGCGCCCTGGCTGCGGTTCGAGTTCTACGAGGCCGGCGTGCTCGTGCGGCTCCGCTACCAGACCATCCCCGCCGAGCGGCAGAAGATCTCGTCCCAGATCGTCGACATCATCCTCCGCGAGTTCAAGGACAACTACCCAGACGTTCGGTTCGGGTATCCGCACAGTGTGGTCCGCTATCGCCGCGACGAGCAGCCCGAGGCAGACACGCCGCCCGCGCTCCAGCCGCAGGACTGACTTCGTCCGCGGCGACCGGCACGTGCTCCGCGCGGTGAACGACGAGCCGCCGACCCGCCGGCCCCCTTGAACCGGGCCGCTGCCGGCCTATACTGCCGCCGAAAGGAGGCCCCGCCATGCCCGACCGACCGCATATCCTGATCCTGATGCCCGACCAGATGCGGGCCGATTGCATGAGCTGCGCCCGCCACCCGGCAGTGCGGACGCCGAACATCGACCGCATCGCGACGGAGGGGGTGCGGTTCGAGCAGGCGACGACCGTCTCGCCGGTGTGCATGTCGGCGCGGGCGTCGTTCATCAGCGGCCGATATCCGCACAGCCACGGGATGTGGACGAACCGCGGCCGGCTGCCGGCGGACGCATTGACGCTCTTCCACGTGCTGCGCGATGCGGGCTACTTCACCGCCCACATCGGCAAGAGCCACTACTACAGTCACGGCGGGCGGCCCGGCGAGAAGACCCACATGCGCGAGTACGAGGGCTACATGCACGCCCGCGGGTTCGACGCCGTCCACGAGACGACCGGGCCGTGGGCGACGACGTCGATGCGCTCGTACATGACGGATCGCTGGGAAGAGCTCGGGCTGTACGAGACGTTCCTCGACGACTACCGGATGCGATGGGATGGACGACGTGAGGGGACCCATCCGACCACGCCCAGCCCGCTGCCGGTCGAGGAGCATCTTGACAGCTACGTGGGCCGGGTGGCTACCGAATTCGTCCGGGACCACGACGGCGACCGGCCGCTGTGCCTGTTCGTCGGGTTCCCCGGTCCGCACGAGCCGTGGGACGCGCCCGGCGACTACGCGGCGATGTACGACCCCGCCGACCTGCGGGACCCGATCCCCCGGCCCGAGGCGGCGCGGGCGGCGGGCGATCGGAAGGACTTCGAGCCGACGCCCGGCCTGGACGCGCCGACGGCGCGGCGGCTCCGGGCGAACTACCTGGGCAAGATCAGCCTCATCGATCATTGGGTCGGCGAGATCCTCGCCGCTTACGAGCAGCGCCGTTGGCTCGACGAGCTCTGCGTCGTGTTCTGGTCCGACCACGGCGAGATGGCGGGCGACCACGGCCGCCTGTACAAGCAGACATTCCACGAGTCGAGCGTGCGGGTGCCCACGCTCGTCCGGGCGCCCGGGCGGGTCCGGACGGGGTCGACGTCGGCGGCACTGGCCGAGACGGTGGACATCGCGC
>JAWODX010000147.1:0-3828 GCA_046483085.1 Planctomycetota bacterium | reverse complement strand
GACATGGCAAATGCCTCCCGCGCAGGTGCGTCAAGGTATTGTGGTTTGGCCGAGAGCGCGGCCGGGTTCGTGGCAAGGGGGTATCGTCTCGCCGGCGTGGAGGTTCGGCCGCCTCTGTCCGGGGGTGGTTGCGACGCGTCGGTGAGCACGCCTCACAGGCCAAGTGCGCGGGATCGTACGGCGTGGATCGGGGCCGCCGGGGAGAAGTGTCCGTCTGACCGGTCAGACGGACACTTCCCTGCGAGCCCCGTCTGGACTCAATGAGACCGTTCGCGTCCAGCGCCGGCCCGCTCGGGTCGCGGGCCACATGCACCCCCGCGTTACCCCAACCTGTCGGCACAAGGGGAATCCGATAGAGACCCCCATCCGGACTCGGACGAAGCGGCGCTACCGCCCTGCGCCAGGTCGATAACCATAATCCGTTGACGCACCCGGCCGCGCCCGCCGCACAAAATGCCCTTGTCTTGGGCGAGCGAAAAACTATAATATAGCCTTTCCGCGCAACGGGAACGCGCGAAGACCGTGGGTCTTGTATTCGACTATCCCCGAATCCTGGAGAAGCACTGATGGCAGAAGGGACCGAAACCACCCTGGACGTACGATCCCTGATCACGGACGACGAGACCGAGCGGGCCGCGCTCGTTGAGCTTCGTCGCAAGGCCTGCTCCGACAACGACCTGAGAGCCGAGCTGAAGGAGCTGACCGACGAGCTGGGCGATGAGTCCGCCGAGCTTCGCCAGTCGATGTCCGACAGCAAGGCGAACCTGAAGCGCGGGATCAGCTTCTGGCTGCTCGGTCGGCCGCGACCGGCCATCGAAGCGCTCGACGCCTCGATCTCGACCGCCGACAGCAACTTCTTCCTCGCTCTCTGCCACCTCGAGCTTGCCGACACTCGCCGGGCACAGGAACACGCCGACAAGGTCCTCTCGTCCGATCCGTCCGACAGCGGCGCCATGCTCCTGGCGGCCGAGGCCCGGATCAAACAGGCCGACCTGGAGGAAGCGAGCGAGCTCCTGGACCAGGCGGCCGGGGACGAGGGCCGGGCGGGCGAGGTGGCGTACCTGCGCGGCCTGGCGGCCGACATCGCCGGCGAATACGAGAAGGCCGACGAGGCCTACAGCCGGGCGCTCGACGCGCCGCCGGTCGCCCCGAAGGCCAAGTTCCGACTCGCCTACAACGCCAACCTGGCCGGCGACGAGGCCACCGCCATACAGCTCTACGAAGAGCTGCTCCAGGAGGACGCGAGCTATGTCGGCGCCCTGATCAACCTCGGCATTCTGTATGAGGACAAGAGCCGCTACCAGGAGGCCGCGGAATGCTTCGAGCGCGTGCTCAAGGTGCGCCCGGCCGACCCCCGGGCCCAGCTCTACTACAGGCAGGCCGTCGCCTCGTTCGACACCATCGTCGACGACGACCTGCAGAAGGAAGTCCAGCGGCGCGTCGAGATCCTCCAGATACCCATCTCCGACTTCGAGCTCTCGGTCCGCAGCCGCAACTGCCTCTCGAAAATGAACATCCGGACCCTGGGCGACCTGGTGCAGAAGACCGAGCAGGAGCTTTTGAGCTACAAGAACTTCGGCGAGACGTCGCTGGCCGAGATCGAGGACGTGCTCAACAGCAAGAACCTCCGCCTGGGCATGTTCGAGGAAGAGAACATGGACGAGGTGACTCGGCGGGTGCTCGCCGCCACGCGGAAGGCCGAGGAGGAGGCGAGCAAGGACGTGCTGAAGCACGGCATCGACGAGCTCGAACTCTCGGTCCGCGCCCGGCGATGCCTCGACACCCTGGGGATCCGGACCATCGGCGACCTGACCGAGAAGACGCAGGACGAGCTGCTGGCCGCGCGGAACTTCGGGCGCACGTCGCTGCAGGAGATCCGCGACAAGCTCGGTGAGCTGGACCTCGCCCTCGCCGACGACTCGCTGGACGAAGAGGAGTAGCGGGCCCGTCTCTTCCCATCCGCGATCACGGCCCACGACCTCCGACTCGGGAATGCGGACCGAACCGCAATGCGGACAGCCCGGGCTGCCGCCCGGCAGGCAGGGACGCCCGCTCCGCCGCGGTCGTGTGAGTAACCGGAAGGCCCTGCTCGTATGAACATCGTCCTGCACGTGTGCTGCGCACCCTGCCTGGCCGGGACCCTCGACGCCTTCACCGGGCGCGGCGACGTCCTGAGCTATTTCTACAACCCGAACATCCACCCGCTGCTCGAGTTCCGCAAGCGGCTGAAGGCGCTCGACGTCTACGCCGACCGGGAGCACCTGTCGGTGGAGGCCGACCGCTCCTACGGCCTGGTCCGCTTCATCGAGCTCGTGGGGCCGAGGGGCGCCGGCCGGTGCCCGGCCTGCTATCGCGAGCGGCTCGGCCGGACCGCCCGGTTCGCCGCCGACCACGGAGCCGACGCCTTCTCCACCACCCTGCTCGCCAGCACCCATCAGAAGCACGACGCGGTCCGCGCCGCCGGCGAACAGGCCGCCGCCGACACCGGCGTCCGGTTCCTCTACCAGGACCTGCGCGGCCGGGCCGAACGGGGGCGCGAGATCGCCAGGAAACTGAGCCTGTATCGCCAGCAATACTGCGGCTGCGTCTTCAGTGAGTACGAGCGCTACAAGGACACGAACGTCGAGGTGTATCGTGGCAGGCGGCAAGGCTGAGCCGGCGGGGACCGGCCGACGCGGGCGGCTGCTGTCGCTCCTGACCGGCCTGGTCGCGTCGGCGTGTGCGCTCGGGCCCGGCGCCTGCGCCCGAAAGACCGAGATCCCCCCGGCGCCCGGCGGGGTGCCCACCATTCGTGTGCTGCTGTTCGCCGGCCGCGACCGGACGGAGGTCCGGATCCCCGGCCCGTACCGGGTGGTGCTCCGGTCCGACGCGGCCGAGCCGGAGGAGCTCGCGTCGGGCGACGAGCTGGGCGCGACGGAGGTCACCTGCCAGCATGGCGACGTGACCGTCGAACGCGTCGTCGTCCGCGCCCCCGGCACCGTCGAGTTCCTGCCGCAGGGCGTCCCGTTCGAGCTGGACGGCAGGCGGTACCGCGGCTCGCTCCGCGTCAGCCCGAGCGGCGGCGGCCTGCGGGCGATCAACGTGGTCGACCTGGAGGGCTATGTGCGCGGGGTGGTGCCGGGCGAGATGTATCCCGACTGGCCGGCGGCGGCACTGCGTGCCCAGGCCGTCGCCGCCCGCACCTATGCCCTGGCCCGGATGCGCGCCCGGCGCGACAGATCGTACGACGTGGTGTCGACCCCGGCCGACCAGCACTACCTGGGGCTCGAGGGCGAGACGAAGGCGACGAGTGCGGCCGTCGCCGCCACTGCCGGCGGGGCGCTGCACCACCAGGGCTGGCCGCTCGCCGCCTATTACCACGCGTGCTGCGGCGGGCGGACCGCCGATCCGCTCGCGGCCCTGGGCGACCCGCGCTCGCCCATTCGCCCCGTCCGATGCCCGTACTGCAAGGGGACGAGGTACTTCGAGTGGTCGAGGCGGATCTCGCGGGCGCGCGTGCTCGACCGGCTCGGGATCCCCGGCGCCGTCGGGCTCCGCGTGGCGGAGACCGGCGCCGACGGACGCGTCCGCCGGGTCGACGTGCTGCGGAGCGGCCGCCGGCCCGTCAGCCTGACCGGGCCGACGTTCCGCGAGCGCGTGGGGACCGGTGCGATCCGCAGCGCCTGGTTCCGCGCCCGGCGCGACGGCGACGAGTACGTCTTCGCCGGCTTCGGGTTCGGGCACGGCGTCGGGATGTGCCAATGGGGCGCGAAGGGCATGGCCGACGCGGGCAAGACCTATCGCGACGTGCTCGCCAAGTACTATCCGGGCACCCGGCTGAAGGTGGCG
>JAWODX010000014.1:0-3903 GCA_046483085.1 Planctomycetota bacterium | reverse complement strand
AACATGGGGAAATACCAGAAGTCGGTCTGGAACGAGCCTTTGATGCTGTGGGGGAGTTCGTCCAGATTCGGAAGCAGCAACACCTTGCCGCCCCCAGCCAGGTGCGCTTGCGTTTTTGCGGAGCCGAACCTGTCGGTCACCACCACACCGTCCGGCACGCGGGTGTCCACCCTCGGCGGATAGACCCAGATCGGATAGGCGTTGCGGTAGGGCGTCCCCTCGACGGCCACCGTAATCGTCAGTTTCTGCGGCGCAGCCACGTCGCCCAGCGGCAGCGCGAACATATCCATTTCGAACACCTTGCCCTGCTCGATCGTGACCGGACCGAACGCGCCGTCGGCCACCTTCCGCCCGCTGCCACCCGTGACGGTCCATGTCACCCGGGCCTCGGGCAGGTCCGCCGGGCCGTAATGCGCAACCTGCACCCGGCCGATGAACGTCTCGTCGGTCGTCCAGGTGTATTGCTTCATGCGCAGCAGCGGCACCGTCTCGCAGCAGAACTGCCGCCAGGCCTCGGGCGTAATAAGCCCCTTCGATTCCATGAACACGTTGAGCATGCCGACCAGGGCCGTGCCCTGGCCGGGGAAATCCTGCAAGTCGAGCAGTTGGAACCCGCCGAAACCGGGCGTCCGCAGCGAGGCCTCGATGGCTTCGCGGTGGCAGATCACCGACAGCGCCCCCGAGGCGCGCACGAAATCCTGCGCCTGGTCGAGCATGCCTGCCTCGCGGAGTCGCTCGCGGAAGATCTCCAGGTTCCGCGCCCGGGTCACGCCCGTGTACTTCGGGATCTCGCGGAAATCGGGGAACACCTGGAACGAACCGATCTCGTGGCCGACCACCGGCACCGGAACGCCGGCAATCGACTCGCTGTAATCCGTCATCGTCGAAGGCGAATCGTGTTCAATGTCAGCGTTTGGGTAGTCCCAGTGGAAGAATGCGGCGCGAACCGGCAACGTTTTGCCCGTCTTACAGGTAACCCAGAAATCGTCGCCCTCGGCCAGGCTGGGGTTCCAGTGCACGTTGTTCGACCCTTGGGCGTAGAGGCGCCGCGGGTCGACCTCCTTGAAGTGGGCGACCATCTCGTACATGCCTTTTCGCCGGCCCAATTCGTTGCCGAGCGTGAACATGACGAACGACGGATGGTTGCCGAAGTGCTTGAAGATCAGTTCCCCCTCGCGCTTCGCGTACTCGTAGAGCGAGACCTTGGTTCCGGTGCTCGCCACGTCGAGCCGGTCCATGTTGTACGCCGCCGCTTCCTCGCTTTCCGGTGCCTTGAACGCGCTGCGTTTATTCGGCAGTTCCGCCTGGAAATACACGCCCAGTTCGTCCGCCGCCTTGAACGCCGCTTCCGGCGGACACCATGAATGGAAACGGTAATGGTTGATGCCGTAAGACTTGGCGATGGACAAAACGCGCAGCCAGCCGGCCTTGTCCATGGGCGGATAGCCCGTCAGGGGAAAGAAGCAGCAATCGAGTTTGCCCCGAAGGAAGACGGGCCGGCCGTTGATCGTGAACTGGTTTCGCCGCGTCGCGAAGCGCCGCAGGCCGAACGTCACGGTGCGTGCGTCGCGGTGCGATACCTCACCTGCCGTCGTTTCAAGACGCAGATCCAAACGCAGCATGGCCGGTTGAAACTCGTCCCAGAGCGGAACGTGGTCGCCGGGCGCGTAGGTGAACTCGACGACGGTTTCCCGGTCCGCGGCCTTGACCTTCACCGACTGCGTCCGAAATGCCTGAGGCGACGGGACATTGGTACTCTCGCACCCGACCGCGATCCGTCCCGAAGCCGGCTTCCCTGTGATATTGCCGACCACCACGCGAACACGCGCCTCCTTCTTCTCCGCGTTCGGATAGACCTGCACGTCCTCCAGCCACACCGGGTCGGTGGCGCGGAGTTCCATCCGGCCGATGATCCCGTTCCAGTTGGTTTGCGTCCGTTCGTCCACGGCATGGGACGGGCCCACGGGCGGCAGTCTGGCATTGTCGACCACCACCGTCAGGGTGTGTTTCCCCGGCGTCATCGCTTCGGTGACGTCGAAGACCTGCGGGGCGCTGAGCGTGTCCTCCCAGCCGCAGAACGTCCGGTCCACCCACACCCGGGTATTCTTGGTGCGCTCGAAGCACAGCGTGACCCGCTTGCCTTCCCAGGCGTCGGGAACGGTCACGTCGCGCTGGTACCAAGCCGGTCCCTTCCAGTACCACACCCGCGAAAGCCGGTCGTCGCGCCGCTCGTCCTTCCGGGTACCTTTGTGGTTCTCGTCGGTCGTACCGGGCAACTCGACCGTGTCGTCCAGGTCTTCGCAAAACCACTGCTGGTCGACGCCGACGTCATCCGGGTCCAGCGCGAATCGCCACGTTCCTGCCAGCGAGATGGTCTGTGAATCACCGGACGTGGCAGGACCTTGCGAGGCCGTCGGCTCGGCCGCAGCAACAGGCCCGAGCAAAAACCAACCGAGGATCACCAGCAGGCAGGCAAGCGACCGGGCCAAGGGGTGGATTCTCGAATCCATGGGGGGGACCTCGTGCGATTCTCTCCCGATCGCTTGAGCGCAGGCCGTGCGCGGACCCGGGACGCGCGGCTTGCGGCTTGAGACTTGTAGCTCGTCGCCCGCGGCTCCTGCCACACGTGCTACCGCGCCGGGCGAGAGCGGTCAAGAGTAATGGTGGACGCAGTTCATTCAGGGGCCGTGGCGAAGTCCAACACGTGACTCGTTCCCCGTCGAACCCGCCGCCGGCCGGAATCCACTGCTGTGGGAACCAGCCCGGTCCCGCGGCGCGGGGAAACGCAATGAACAGCGCCAGCACCGTGCCGCGACGGCGATCCGCAACCAGGTTCCCGTTGAAGCAGCACCCGCCGTCGCGCTCGAACAAAACCTGCTCGTCGGACCAGGTCCGCCCCCCGTCCGTGCTGCGGCGGAGCACCAGGGCGGACGCCGGCCAGTCGCCGCGATGGCCCGATCGCTTCTGGCACGCGGCCAGCACGGTGCCGTCCTTCGTCACCAGCAGGCTCGGCAGACGATAGAAGACGCCCCCGGCGGTGACGAAGACCGAGCGCTCCGTCTCGTGCAGCGCCGCGGCACGTCAACGCGGCTCGAGCACCGCGACACGGGCTGAGGAAGTGTGCTGCGCTTTCCGCGCAGGGCAACCTTGCCCGGCGCACGGAGCGTCAGAGAACCCCACCCCGCGCCGGGGCCCGGTACGCATGTGTCGAGACCTAGAGCGTGGCCTTCATCCGGCTAACCGTTCGCGTCCCGTATCGGCTCATCCCTCTCACTACCACCTTCGCTCTGGCACCTCAAAGGTAGTCCGGCTTTCGAAGCTTCCACCCGACGGTCACCTCGGCGGACCAACTCAGCCGACGCTTTGACGAGACTACGACTTACCTTCCTGGCGCTACTCCCTGCAACTTCGCCGCGCCCGTCCGACCAAGATGCCGAAGGCGCCGTCCGGACTTTCGAAGTCCAGGAACAAGTCGACGCGCCGCTCCTATACTCGACGCGGGGCCGATCCCATTTCATCGTATTCGAACGATCATTAGCCCTCCTGCACCTTGCGTCCATCTTCAGAAACCTCCTTGATCACTGGTGGCGGGGAGGCTAGCGTGATATCCACGGACACGACGTCATGAACACGCTCGTCCAATTGGCTTCGATGCGCGGGTGGCTTCCTGGACGGCCCCCAAAAACCTGCGTGGAGGAGAACGAGATGCATCGTCGCAGCGCACGTCTGTTGCTGATCCTGTTCCTCGGCGTTGCGGCCCACGCAGCAGCCGCAAAGGCCGAGCCCGGGACAGTCCGAATACCTGTGGATGTCACACTCTACAAGAAGCACCAGGCCTGCCTGGCCGACGTCCGCGGAACAGCGGGACGGATTCTCGAACTCCATCTTCTACCCTCCGTGGGC
>JAWODX010000627.1:0-7195 GCA_046483085.1 Planctomycetota bacterium | reverse complement strand
GAGCAATTACTGTGTGAAAGAGCTGGCCTCTGAAAGCAAAGTAAAGATCTTTGGGATTAAGGTAAACATCTTCTCTTACCTGAAGCACCACTTTTCGCAGGCAACTTAAAAGTGACGATACTGAGATCCCGTTTCCTTTTCTGATATTGCGGTACATGCTAGATAAAATTGGATAATCATACTGACAGGTGTTCTCGTGCTGGGCAGCACATTTCAGGCATTGCCAGAAAGGAAGATCGCCCTTCCCTTCCGGACAACGAAATCCTCTGATCATTTTCTTTCTCCTCCTTAAAAAAGATGGGGATGACACTTCCCCGGTCAGCAAGACGACCCGGTACCTGCGGGCCGAGGCCGTGGCGAGGAAGAGCGGTTGCCGCACCTTGACCAACCCGGTGTTTCTGGGCGGGTCCGCGCCGGACCCGCCGAGGGCCGACGTCGTCGACCGCGGGGTCGACCTCGTCGCTGCGGCGCTGGACATGCTCGACTGGGAGGAGGACCCGGCGTTCGCTCGCAAGGTGGTCGAGCGGCTGCTGGTCGACCGCCGCGTCGACGCCCACACGGTGTTCTACCTGGCCCGGCGGTTCAGCGAGCCACAGCTCGACCGGATCCGGCCGCTCCTGAGCTCCGGCGAGGGGGCGGCGCCGGCGATGGTCGCCGCTGTCTTCGTCAAGCTCAAGCGAAAGCGCGCCCTTCCGGACATCCTGCCCCTGCTCGACGGGGGCCACGCGGTCGCTCGGCTCTACGCCGGGCGGATGCTGGTGCGGCATGGGACGGCCGCGCACAAGGCGTGGGCCCTGCGGGCCGCCCGCGACCATTCCGCCGACGTCCGCCAGTACGGGGTGGCCGCGCTGGCCCGGATCGCCGACGAGGAGTCGCTGCTCCGGCTGCGAGCGGGCCTCGGGGACTGGGCGGAGCAGGTCCGCGAGACGGCGGCGACGGAACTCGCCCACGTCGCGGGGATCGCGCCCGGGGAGGTCGAGGCGTTCGTGGAGGACTTCAAGAAGGGCGACGTGGGGCGGGCGACGGTGGACGACGTGGTGGCGAACGAGGCGCTGCGGCCCATCCTGCTCGCGGTCGCCCGGAAGAAGGTCCCCCGGATCAAGCTGGCCGCGCCGCGTGCCGCGCGCCGGGCCGAAGCGGTCCGCCGCCTGGCCGCCAGGTGGTCGCCGCGGCGCCCGAAGATCGACGGCCGGGCGGACGACCGAGCGTGGGCCGACGCCGCCCCGGCCGGCAGGTTCACCCTCGACGACGGCGGAGCGCCCCGGCACCAGACGACCGTCAGCGCCATCTACGACGAGGACGCGCTCTACCTGCTCTTCCAATGCGACGAGCCGGACATCGACCGGCTGATCACCCTGTACACCGAGACCGACAGCAACGTGTGGCTCGACGACTCGATCGACATCTACCTCTTCCCGCGCGGGACCGAGAAGGAAGGCAGCCCGCCCTACTACCGCCTCTCCGCGAACGCGCGCGGCACGCAATTCGACGAGCGGCGCCGCAACCGCGACTGGAACGCCAGTTGGACGGCGGCGGCGAGCAAGGGGGAAAAGGGGTGGACGCTCGAGGTCAGCGTCCCGTTCCGCAACTTCCTGATCCGGCGGCCGGATCGGAACAAGACGACCTGGCGCGTCAACTTCGTCCGTCACCGCCGCATCCCGCCCGAGGAGGACAGCGTCTTCCAGAAGGGCGACCCCCGCGAGCCGGCGACGAACGCCGTGCTGAAATTCGAGTGACCGGCCGCGCCCCCGCGCTCATTCCGGCTTCTGATCCTTGCGGGCCTTCACCTCGTCGATGATCTGCGGCCACCACCCGGCGAGGAAGGGCGGGGCCTCGAGGCTGTCGAGGACGTAGCGGCGGTCGGCCCGGCTCAGGTCGAGCACGGCCGTGATCATCTCTTCCTGGTACCAGCCGGCCTCCGCCAGCGGGAGTCCGGCCGGGTCGCGAATGAACGACGCCCCGCTCGACGTCTGCGTGCCGTCCCGGTTCATCCCGACGGTGTTCGCGACGCAGTGGAACATCCGGGTGGTCGGCCCCGCCGGATGCTGGGCGCGGCCGGAGACCCGTTTCCAGGTGACGGCCTCGGGCGAGTCGGAGCTGCAGGACGGGTGGAAGAGGATCTGCGCGCCGGCCATGGCGGGGATGCGGTAGAGCTCGGGGTGGCGGCCGTCGCGGCAGATGACGAGGGTGCAGGGGACGGCGTCGATCTCGAAGAGCGAGAGCTTGTCGCCGCCGCGGCAGAGCTCTTTCTCGCCCCAGCCGGCGAGGTGGACTTTTGCGTACTCGTGGACGATCTCGCCGTCCGGGCGGATCACGTGGGCGAGGTTGAGGAACCGGTCGGGCGTCCGTCGGATCGTGCCGACGATGACCCAGATGTCGTGCCGGCGGGCGGCGTCCATGACCCGCTCCAGGGCGTCGTCGATCGCCGAGGGGTCGAGCCCTTCGACGTACGGGAGATAGTAGCTGGTCAGGTTCGCCTCGGGGAAGAGGACGACACGGCTGCCCTCGTTCGCAGCCGCCTCGACATAGCGGAGCGTCCGGTCCAGGTTCCGCTCCAGATCCTTCGCCCAGTGGAGCTGAACGCAGGACACCTGCAGAGTTTGTGCCGTTTCGCCTGTCATCGGGGGCCTCCTCGCTCGGCCTGCTTTATCGCTCGGCTCACAGTATACAGGAGAGCGCCTGGAGGGAAAGGTCCTGTGCGGCGGGGCGCCGGGAATGCGTCTCCTGGTCTACTCGCCGCCATCGTGCCCGGGGCGCGCGTTCTTGTCGTTCTCGTGGAGCACCGTTTCCTCGCCGACGGCGCATTTCGGCTCGCGGGCCGCGAGCGGCCGGGCGTGGATCCAGTCGATCTCGTAGACTGCCCGGGAGCCGGCCCAGCACCACGGCGCGAACACGATCTGCACCCGCTTCTCCGTCCGATGCCCCGTGTGCACCAGTGACTTCTTCTCTTTCTCGCTGCTGCACGTCAGCCGCACGTTGTTCCCGTCGGCCGTTCCGTCGTACGAGAGCGACTGCCGGAACCAGGTGTCGTTCCAGAACGGGCAGAGGGAGACGCCCTTCTTCGGCGGCACGGGGCAGAATGTCTTGGGCGCGATTCTCTTCTCCTTGGTGTGGTACGCGAAATAGTTGTACTCGACGCCCGCCAGAACGCGGTCCCGGAGGCGGTCCTGGATGTTCTCCGCCGGCACTTCGCCCTCGGGGAACAGGCCCACGCCCCCCTTGGTGTATACGTCGTGCCGGGTCACCCGCATCCGCGCGCCGATGGTCACCCGGTTGGGGAGCGGGCGCTCGAGGCGGAGCCATCCCGGAGAGTTGCTGTCGCTGCCCGAGACGCGCATGATGCCGTCCTTGACCCCGGCGGATCTTCCCTTCCAGGTGTCCTTGTCGAGCCCGTCGCGGAAGTCGTCGAAGAAGGCGAAGATCTCGTGGCCGTTGCTGACGGGTTTCGCGTCGGGGCTGCCGTAGTACATGGCGAGCGTGGCCCCCTCGGCGGGCAGCGAGGGCAGCTTGACCCACAGGACGAACTCCGTCTTCGCCGCCCGCTCGATCCAGTAGCGGACCTTCTTGCCCTCGAGTGTGCAGAAGCGGATGTCGGCGCCGTCCTTTCGCATGTCGTCGTCGCGCGGGATGGTCAGCCGGGTCGGGCGGTCCGTGCCCCGCTTTCCGAGTCCGCCGATGCGGACCATCCGCTTCCGGCTGTACGCCGTCCCGAGGTGTTCGGGCAGCCGGAGGCGGAGGTACCTCGTGTAGTAGCGCTCGTGCAGCGGGTGCTCGGCCGCCGCGGCGAGCGCGGTCTTCATCCGCTCGACGTCCTCGGCGGGGAGGGCGAGGATCGCGGCGGCGATGCCCTCGTCCGGCGTCTTCGGCTCGACCTTCGGCCGGAACCGGTTCAGCGTCTTCTGTGTCAGGCTGGCGATGGGGACCTTCTCCACTTTCCCCTCGTTGTGGACCACGCCGTCGATGACGAAGCTCCGGTCGAAGACGATCATCCGGTCGGTGACCTCTTTCACGCGGCCCCGCTTCACCCCGTCCCCCGTCTCCAGGGCGGCGGTTCGGCCGGCGAGGCCGCGCAGGTTCTCGTGGATGATTTTCCAGTCCTGCTTCATCAGGCGGGCGACGGCCCGGCCGACGGCCAGCGCGGCGGCCCGCTCGTCGGCCGCCGGTTTCAATGCCTCGTTCTTCTCCGCCTGCGCGATCCGCCGCTCCACCGCCCCCGGCTCGCCCGAGGCCGCGGCGGACTCGAGCTCGTCCAGGAGCCGGAGTACGCCCTTCTTCGCCAGGGCCAGCGCCTTCGCCTCGAGCTCTTCGTCGTGATCGCGCTTCTGCCCGGCGAGCTGCTCGCGCAAGCCTTTCAGGCGATCCGCCGCGGGTCGGTACCGGACAGGCGGCTCCGTCAGCAGGGCGAGCGCCGCGTCATATTGCGGCTTCCCCGCCAGGGCCTTGGCCTTCTTGAGCAGCGCGGTCACCGCCTCGTCGGCCCGGGTCTCCAGGCGGGTCCGTTCCGCCCGGCACGCACTGCTCAGCAGCGACGCGAACTGGCGGGGGATTGCGTCGTACGCCGCGAGGGCCGCGTCGTAGTCACCCGCCTTCGCCTGCTCGGCAGCGGTCTGCCTGGCGCGAGCCAGCGCCTTCTCCGCGGCCTCGTCCCGCGCCCGGCGGACCGTCTCCATGTCCTCCTGGACTTCGTACTTCACGACGGGGGTGGCCATCAGCTTCAGGGCGCGGTTGTACCGGCGCATCACCGCCTGGTAGTCCTGCGGGTGGGCCTTCGCATATGCCCGGATCCGGCCGAGCAGCTTGCGGTCCGCGGCCTCTTCGGCGTCGTCATTCTTCTTGGCCGACGTCTTCGCCACGGGCTCGCCGGAGGCCGGGTCGGACTCCGGCTCGGACCCGGACCCGGCGAAGAGGGCGAGGAGGACCACGGCCAGCAGGAGCGCCGCCGCGGACCCGCCCACGATCGCCCAGCGCTTCCAGGCGCGCACGCGCCGTTCGGCCCAGGGGGGAGCGGGGCTGGGCGCGGTCACCGCACGGGGCGAGAGCCGTGTCCCTGCCTTCGACTTGTCGGCGATCACCCGGTCGATGTCGGCCACGAGCTCGGCCGCGGTGCTGTATCGCCTGGCGGGCGCCTTGGCCATGGCCCGCCGCACGATCCGCGCGGCCTGGGCGGAGACGGGCGGGTGCTTGGCGCGGGGGTCGGGCGCCGGATCGGTCAGGTGCCTGGACATCACCTCGACGGCCGACGTGCCGCCGTAGGGCGGCATCCCCACCAGCATGTGGTACAGGGTGGCGCCGAGCGAGTAGATGTCCGCGCGGCCGTCGACGTCCTGCTCGCCCCGGACCTGCTCGGGCGAGATGTAGTCCGGTGTGCCCATGGGGACGCCCGCCTGGGTGAGCCGGCGTTCGGTCTTGCGCTGCTCCCGGGCGATCCCGAGGTCCGACAGCTTCGGCGTCCCGTTGGCGGCGACGAGGATGTTGTCCGGCTTCACGTCGCGATGGATGATCCCCGCGTCGTGGGCGCTTTGCAGGGCGCGGGCGACGTCGCGGGCGATCTCGAGGGCCGCCCGCCCGGGGACGCGGCCTTCGGCGGCCATCATTTCGGCCACGCTCCGGCCGTCGACGAACTCCATGGCGATGAAGTAATGGCCCGACGCCTCGCCCGCGTCATACACCTGGACGATGTTGGGATGGTTGAGCCGGGCGGCGGCGCGTGCCTCGCGGACGAACCGCTCGACGTATTGGGCGTTCCTGGCCAGCCGCTGGGGCAGCACCTTGAGCGCCACCGGCCGGTCCATCGAGAGCTGGATCGCCTTGTACACCGCGCCCATGCCGCCCTCGCCGATCTTGGCGACGAGGCGGTACCCGGCGAGCACGTCGGTCTGCCTGGGCTTGTCCTGTTCCGCTTCTTCGGGCATGTGTTCGCTCCGTGTGTCGGCGTTCCGGCGGCCGGGCGTGTGGGAGGCCTTCTCGCCGTCGGGCCCGCCCTCCGGCAGGCCGAGCCGCAGCAGCCGGGCCAACTGTTCTCCGGTCAGTCCCGAGGGCGACTGTGTCACGGCTTCGCACTCCATCCTGTTGGGGGACCGGGCACAGGCCGGCCCGCTCCCTCACCTTTAGACACGCAAGAAGTGCGATCAGGATGCAGGATTTTCCGAGAAAATTTCGATCAGCTCGCGGATCTCGTGTTCGACGCCCTCGTCGGACTCGACGAACGGGCGGAGGCGCCGGCGGAGAATCGCCTGGAACTTCCGCCTCACCGTCACCAGCATGTTCCACGCCCGCCGCTGTTCCACGATCCCGTACCGGTCGCAGAGCTCATCCAGCGGCGCCGGCTCCGCCCCGCTCGTGATCGGCTCCAGGTGCCGCTCGCGAAACAGCTCCCAGTGGACCGCCTGGCCGCCGGCCAGGCACTCCTGCTCGAGTTCGGCCAGGGCGGCCTCGAGCAGCGTTTCCGCCCAGGCCCTCACGTTCCGCCAGTCCACGTCGGCCAGGCTCACGACGCCCGCGTCGGGCCGGCGTTTCTGCGCCGTCTGTGACCGGTGCACACTGATCACGTACCGGCGCAGGGCGGTGAGCAGGAAGGTCCGGAACCGGCCCTTGCCCGGCTGGGCCCGCTGGATCAGGTCGCGGCCGAGCACGACCTCGGTGAAGAACCCCTGGACGAGGTCCTTGGCGGCCTCGTTGGCGTATCCGCGCCGGCGGAGGTAGCAATAGACGGGCTTCCAGTAGGCCTGGAGCAACTGGCCGACGATGGCGCGGCGCCGCGCGTCATTGCGGGTGTCGGCGGCGAGGATCTGCGTCCAGTGGGTATTCTGGAAATCAGGGTTCGGGCCGCCGAGGTCGGTGAGTTTGTTCCCGTGCATGGCCGCCCGCTATCTGCCGTGTGAGAAGGAGTAGACAAATTATAAGGCCCGGCCGGGCCCAGTTCAACCGAGCCGGCGGGGCGGGGCCGATCCTGCAAACAGGAGGATTCCGTCGGGACCTTCCGAAAGGCGGTTCGGGTTGCCCTGTTGAAGACCCACATCCTTCGGTTCGCTCAGGATGACACAAATGCCCGAAACAGGGAGACGCCGTCATTCTGAGCGTCAGCGAAGAATCTCCGCGCCCCGGTGCGCGCCGGTTTTGAACAGAGCAGGTTCGGGTGGTTTCGTCCTCGTCGTCCTCGTCCTCGTCGTCGTCCTCGGCTTCTCGATATCGGCTC